>JASFKE010000315.1:0-5553 GCA_050118795.1 Desulfobacteraceae bacterium
GGTCGAGTTTCCCTTCACGGTAATATCCTATAAATCCCTATATTTTTATAAAATATTTTTTCGGCATAAAAATTGCTTTTCTTGACAGATTAGATTGAGAAAGGCAGGACCCCTTTTTTGAACACCCGATTCGGCTCCGACCTGCTTTTGCGTCATTGGGGTGAATTCATAAAGTGATGCTCTTGTCCAATTTCATTGGAGAAAACCTCCAAGCTTTTTCTTTCCATGCCAAAAACAATTTGGTGATAATCCATACTTTCGATTTAATCTCGACAGATAGAAAGGGAGGTGATGCTTTTTCTGTTATAGGTTGTTTTAGCTGTCATTATGCCTGCTTATACAATTGTCCGCCCCCATTGATTCAGAGAGAAAGTTCGAAACCCAGCTCATTTTAAGACAATGAAAGGTAATGATAATGCATTTCAAGCTACGATCAGCTCTACTTCTCAGCTTCATATTGATGCTCCTTATCGGAAACGCCAATGCATCGCCCAACCTGGGCGACAACTGCGGTGCGTGCCACGGTATTCCCACCGTTTCCGATTTTGAGTTGCCGGCCACCCACGATTCATTGACCGTTCCCATCACCTCCTTTACCGCTGACGATACAGACCCTGCAACACCCAGGCTGGCGTCCGTGGCCGGCTACATGGTGACGACGACATCTACGGCGCCGAGCTCCGACGATGCGGGGTGGCTCAGCTCGGCACCCAGCGAGGTTACCGTTGACACCGACGGCCAACACACCCTTTATGCCTGGGCGGTAGACGGTCTGGGCATTGTGTCGGAAGCGGTTTCCGGCACGGTGGAGATCGAGTTGGCCGCGACGAATATTGAGCCGGTGGCCGATGCCGGCCCCGATCAAAGCGTGGATGAAGGGGCAGAAGTAACCTTGAACGGTTCCAACTCGGATGACAGCGATGACGGCATCGAGTCCCTCTTGTGGGAACAAGTGGACCCCACCTATCCGGTGACACTATCCGATCCTTCGGCTGAACAACCCACCTTCACAGCCCCGGAAGTCGAGGCTGACGGAGCGGCCTTGACTTTCCGACTGACCGTTACGGATTACAGCGGCGCCACATCCAGCGACACCTGCATCATCAATGTCTCCAACATCGAGGTCAACACCGCACCGGTGGCCGATGCCGGCCCCGACCAAACGGTTGATGCGGGAACTTTGGTCACCCTTGACGGCAGTGCTTCCAGTGGTGTGGACGATGCTATCGCCACCTATTTGTGGGAGCAGATCGACTCCAGCGGCATCACGGCAGAGTTGTCCGATCCTTCGGCCCCCAATCCGGAATTTACGATCAATGATGTGGATGCCGATGGCGCATCCTTAACCTTCCAACTGACGGTGACGGACGAGGGCGGACTAGAGGCCACCGATACTTGCGTCATCAACATAACCGGCAGCAGCGTCAACCAGGAGCCCATCGCCGATGCGGGGGACGACCAGAGCGTCTCTTCAGGTGCGGATGTCACATTGGATGCTTCCGGTTCTCTGGACCCGGACGGTGACACAATCTCCTACACATGGAAGCAAACCTCCGGAACGGCAGTCACCTTGTCAGCGCCCAGTGCCTTGAATCCGACCTTCACTGCACCCGAAGTAGCCGACGGCGCCACTGAAACCTTGACCTTTGAACTGACCGTCACCGATGCCGGCGACCTGCAAGCCACGGATAGCTGTGATGTGGAAATCGTTGGTGAAGAGTCTCCATCTGACGACGATGCTGACAACGGCAATGATGCTGATAACGGCGACGTTCCGGACAACGGCGATGATGCTGATAACGGCGACGTTCCGGACAACGGCAATGATGCTGATAACGGCGACGTTCCGGACAACGGCGATGATGCTGATAACGGCGACGTTCCGAACAATGATGATGATGCTGACAACAGCGACGATGCTGACAACAGCGATGATGCAAGCCAAGGTGATAACCATGACAGTTGCGATCGTAACCCCTGGTTCGATTGGTTAGAGCGGTTTAGAGAGTGGTTCAAAGAGTGGTTCCAAGACAGGTACCAAAAGCATGGACAGTCCTGGGGATCCAGGCATCGTTAAGGATTGGCGCTGTAACTAAAGATAGTTCCTAAGATACGGGAAGAGGCCCACTGAGATGGACCCCTCCCATCTTAGGGCCTTACAAAGTAAGTATCAGATGATAAAAAGGGCCGTCCCTTATCGGACGGCCCTTTTTTATCGCCTGCTTCTTTTTTTCGGTATTTGATTAATGCAATGATAAACCCGCCGGGAAACCTGTTTCTCAAGATACGGCCTTGGCCATGCAAGGCGTTTTTTCAGGGCTGTCCGGCTTCAGAAAACATTTTTCTTTCAAAAGGATCCTTGCGTCGACAATGCTCAATCCCTTTTCGTGAACGATCACCGGATTCAGATCCATCTCTTGGATGTCCGGATAGGCCTCCACAATATCCGAAATCAGAAGGAGCAGGTGATACAGCGCTTTTTTGTCACAGGTCCGGCTTGCTCGAACGCCGTCCAGGATGGGCGCCGATTTCGTCTCTCCAATCATTTTTTTCGCAGAAAACCTGGATATGGGCAATACGCGGAACGATACGTCTTTTAAGATCTCCACCATGACACCGCCTAATCCGTACATGATGATGGGACCAAATTGATCGTCAATCTCAGTTCCGATGATCACTTCCACACCGGGCGGTACCATGGGGCTTACCAATACGCCTCGAATATCGGCCTGTGCATTATAGTGTTTTGCATTTTTAATGAGCCGGGCATAACCCTTTTCAATTTCGGTCTTGTTTTTTAGGTGTAACAACACGCCCTTTGCTTCGCTCTTATGCAAAATGTCGGGAGAGACAATCTTCATGGCCACCGGCCCTTTAATGGATGAGGCGGCTTTAACCGCGTCATGCGCAGATGAAACCAAAAACTCCTGTGGGCTCTGCACGCCGTGCATGTGGAGCAATTGTTTGGCCTCATGCTCCAATAGCGCCCGCCGTCCGTCAACACGTGCTTTTGAGATGAGATCATTACCATTGGGTTTGGCCTTGGCGCCCCAATTCATGACAAAGTTGGTTTTGGCGTGATAACTCTTGAGATAGTGGCCGTACTGCGCGAGAACGCCGATGCTTTTGCAGGCCACATCCACTGAATCATACACCGGGATATTATAATAGCGGCACAAATCAAGGGAGTGGGGGCGCTCGGAACTGTACAGGCTGTGAAGTACGATGGGTTTGTTCCGCTTGACCACCATTTTGCCCAGTTGGTGGGCTGCATCCTCCTCTTTTAAGGAGAGCGATTGGGCAAAACGAATTCCATACCCTCCGAAAAGGCCAACCATGAGAAGCCCCCCCACATTGTTATCGCGGAGGATAATGTCGGCGCAATCGGCAAACAGAGAGGGGTCTGCATCCGTACCACCGGCAACATCCACCGGATTGACCACAGATGCTGCTGCGGGCAGAATTTTTTTAAGCCTCTGCTGTGTCTTCTCGGAAAGTTCAGGGAGCATGATTCCGAAATCAGTCAAGATATCGGCCGCTATGGTGGCATGACCGCCGCCGTCTGCCAGGATGGCCACCTGGTTGTTCCGAATAGCCGGGCAGGAGGCAAGTGTCTCTGCTGCCGGAAACAATTCATCGGCATTGTCAATGACCACGATACCGGCCCTTTCAAAAGCACCTTTGGCCACTTCGGAGATGCCGGCTATGGCGCCAGTATGGGAGCCGGCAGAACGTTTACCGGCTCTGCTGCGGCCGCTTTTTAACAGCACAATGGGTTTTTCCTGTGTGGTCGTATAGGCTTGCTGAAGAAACTTGCGCCCTTCGCGCATACCTTCTACATACATTAATATGGCGCGTGTATCAGGATCTTTTCTAAAAAATTCCAAATACTCATGGAATTTTATATCGGCTTCGTTGCCCACCCCGACATAGTAGGAGAAACCTTTGCGGCTTTTGAGTTTGGCTTCCGTAATGATACTCAAAGCCATGTTGCCGCTTTGGGTGAGCAGGGCAATATCCCCTTTGGGAACATCTTGGATGCCCACCAAATTGAGGTTGTCGAGGACACTGATCATACCGGATGTATTGGGACCGATGATGCGAATATCGTATTTTTTGGCGACATCCAGTATAGCCTCTTCCAAATTCCGGCCTTGCCCGCCGATTTCCCGAAACCCGCCTGCCAGTACTACGGCGCCGGCAACGCCTTTTTGACCACAGGTCTCTAAAATAGCGGGTATGGAAGCCGCCGGAGTGGCAATGAGCGCCAAATCCACTGGTTTTTCAATATCCAGAAGGCTTTTATAGCAGGGCAGGCCGAGTATGGCGTCTATCTTAGGATTGACCGGATAGATGGCGCCTTCGTAGCGATGGGTCAATAGGGTCTTTATGGATTGGAACCCTCTTTTGGTTTCGGTTTTGGATGCACCGATAACCGCGACGGACCGAGGATGCATGACCCGATCTAGTGCCATTACAGATACCCCTTTTGTTAACCTTATTGTTTCCGTTTTTCAAATCGCTCCAGCGCCTGTTCTCTTGTGGATGTCGTAACACAAGCCAGACATGCTTCGATTTCAAAATCCATCAACGCTTCGAGGCTTACTTCACTCTGCGCCATTCGAAGTCCTTTTTTGATCATTTTTAAAGAGAATAGATCATTACGGGCAATTTTGTCCGCCAATTGAAGCGCTTGATCCATTAATTCGGAAGCCGGCACCGCTTTATTGATCAATCCAATGCGTTCAGCTTCGCGGCCGTCGATGGAATCTGCTGTAAATAGCAGCTCCTTTGCTTTGCCCGGACCGATGAGCTCTTGAATCAACCGAAATGCGCCGCCGGTGACAGATGAGGAGACACGCGCTTCAGGTGACCCAATTTGAGCCTCTTGGGCGGCCAGGCGAATGTCGCACGCCAGGGCCAGCTCGTATCCCGACCCAAGGGCATAGCCGTTTATCGCAGCGATGGTGGGCTTTGGGTAGCGTATAATGACTCTGGAAACTTCCTGCAGGGATTCCAGGTATGAACGGTACTGTTCAGGGGTGCGGGTTTTGGACTCTTTTAAATCCGCTCCCGTGGAAAAGGCCCGCCCACTGCCGGTGATCACCACGACTTTGATGCCGGGATCGTGTCGGGCATCCTCCAAAGCCCCTTGAAGATCGGTCCAGAGCTGTTTGTTCATCGCATTGAGTACCTTGGGACGATTCAACGTCACCAATGCCACACCTTTGGATTTTGTGTAATGCAAAGTCTGGAGGTCCATACAATCGCTCACTTTGATAAAATGGCTGATGAGAAAACAAGGATAAACAGCAAGAGCTATGGGACGTTGAGCTTGAAACAACAGCTGAGGGTCAATACATGCCTTAAAATAATGTTATTGGACTGCGTTAGCGGTGGTCGCGGTATTGCATTCCAGCTTGCCCCCCCCTCTAACCTTGCCAAAAATATTATCTTAAAGCCTATAGAAATGCCATTTTTCGGAAACTATATTTCACTGCTGTTATAATTTTCGATATTCATCACGAAACTGTCAAAATCCTTTTCGACCAG
>JASFKE010000316.1:0-5543 GCA_050118795.1 Desulfobacteraceae bacterium
AGGCCGGCCGCATCGGAGATATCGCTGGCATTGGAAAGCGAAAGGCCTCCGATGGTAGTGGAGAGCTCAAAATTGACGGTTTGGCCGGCAAGGGGATCACCACCGTCATCCACCACCTTAAAAACCAGGATGGCGGTTTCGGAACGTGCCGGGCCGCCGGTGTTCTTCAAAGCAATCATTTCCGGCGTCGCCGATACGAAATCGATGCCAAAGGCGCTGCCGTCGCTGCCGTCGCTACCGTCGTCTGTACTTTCGGTTGATCCATCACTTTCGTCGAGATCGGCAGTGTCTACTGCTTCGTCGATACTTCCGGTTGAGCCATCACTTTCGCTGAGATCGGAAGTGCCTGCTCCTTTATCACCGCAGGCAAAGAGTAAAAGGCAGACCATAAGAAGCGGCAGCAAGGTCTTGTGATTGATTTTCATCGGGGATCTCCTCCATATTTTATCTTTGAATAGATCACAAACAATCCATTGGTAATTTACGGTAATCCCAAACAGGAGATGGACGGTCTCCATGCCAATTTTTTTAAACGCTTGGAGAAAAATGGAACATCGAGATTACAGATCAGGATCTACAATGCTACTGAAGCTGTGCGCGTGGGTGAATGTCAGCGAATGATCAATAGATTTTTTTGCGGGGGGTAATACTTTTTTCTCCTCTGGAGGCTTTAACCAGAGGTTGAAGTGAATCCGAGCAAATACAATGCCAATATTCAATGACAGGGGGCGAATTATTTTTTGGATTGAAAGTGGCAATTAGCGCCTGAAGACTCTTCGATGAAGCATTAATCTACTATAATGCTAATATATAATTCATATGAATTAAAAAAAATGCTGATCGCTACAACAAGGCTCAACGACTTTTTCGGAATGATCAATAGCCTGATTTATAGGAACTATTAATTGAGGGCTGCTGTTACGATTATTTTAAAAAACCCCACATGTGGAAAAAAAGTTTATAAAAAGAGGGAACTTTAGGTGATACTGAGAAAAAATATACCCTTATCTTAAAGCCTACACTGAAAGACAGTTGATTTGGACTACCGGTCGTCTGGCGAGGCTTTGCAGTTTGGGCAAAACCGCCAATCGTCGGCGATGAAATGCCCGCATTCGGCGCATAGCCTGGTGATTTGGTTGCCGCAGTAGGGGCAGTAGGCATAGCGCTCCTCAAGAATGCTGCCGCATTGCGCACAGGGGATTTCTATGGTGTTTTGGGGGCCGAAAACCCTCAGCACCTCCTGGCAGGTAGTCATGCCGCTGTCAATTTTTCGAATGGCGTCGTCCAGCAAGGTTGTCATCCCGGATTGTTTGGCTGAGCGCATCAACTCACTCTCCGACGCGTTGCCTCGTATCATTCGCCGCATTTCACCGTCCACTATAAAGATTTCGAAAATGCCCAGGCGCCCCTTGTAACCGGTGTTGTGGCATTTCCTGCAACCGGCGCCTTTTTGGGTATGGATGCGCTCTTTGTAGATCTTCAGCGAGTGCAGCACGTGGGACGGCGGGGTGTCGTCCACGATGCAATGCAGGCAGATGCGGCGGACCAGGCGCTGGGCGATAATGCCGATCAAAGCATCGGCAATGACATAGGATTTGATCCCCATATCCAGCAGCCGGGTAATGGAGGCAATGGCGCTGTTGGTGTGCAGGGTGCTTAAAACCAGGTGGCCGGTCAACGATGCGTGAAAGGCCACCTCGGCGGTTTCAAAGTCTCGAATTTCGCCGAGCATGATCACGTTGGGATCCTGGCGCAATATGGAGCGTAAAACCGAGGAAAAGCTAAGGCCGATTTTGTCTTTGACACTGACTTGCTCGGCCATGTTCATATAGTACTCCACCGGATCTTCAATGGTGGTGAAGTTTTTTGTGATTTTTGCGCCTTTGCGCAATAGGGAGTACAAGGTGCTGGTCTTGCCGCTGCCTGTGGGGCCTGTGGTGAGCACAATCCCTTGGGGCATGTCGATGATGCGCATCGCTTTTTCCAGGTCGTGGGGCACCAGTCCGATATCCTCGACATCTCTGATGGCGGCGTTTTTGTCCAGGATGCGAAATACGACCTTCTCGCCGTTGATGGTGGGCAGGGTTGAGATGCGCATGTCCACCATGCGCGAAGAGGTTTTGACGGTGATGCGGCCGTCTTGGGGACGCCGCCGCTCTGCAATGTCCAGGTCGCTCATGATTTTGATGCGGGAGACCATGGGCATATGCATGTGAGGTGGGATATGGAGTTTGTCTTCCAGTAAATCATCAATACGGTAACGCACCATGGTATATTTGGTTTTGGGCTCGATATGGACGTCGGAGGCGCCGTGGCGCAGCGCGTCTGAAATAACGGCATTGACAATGCGGATGGCCGGCGGCTGTTCCGTCGCTTTTAAAAGGTCGGCCAGATCGGTGTGCTCATCATCTTCTTCAATGATGATTTCGATGTTTTCGGTGGGGTCATCGATGTCGATTTCGCCAATGGTCTCCTGGAGAATATCCTCCTGTTCACCATAAATATCGATCAGCTTCCGGGCGATCTCCTTTTGTGATGCCACCACCGGTTGAATGGTAAGACCCGTTATAAACTTAAGGTCATCGAGCTTATTGAAATCGGTGGGGTCCGCCATGGCAACGATCAATTTGCTGCCGGTTTTTTTAAGCGGTACCAGAATATTCTTTTCGCAAACCTCTTTGGGGATCAATGCCGCCAGTGCCTCGGGGACATTGAATTCACCGGGGAACGCCCGATTCGTCTGGCATCTTCCCTCGATGGTGCTGATAATGGTGGCTTCATCCACGGCATCCATGTCCACCAATATCTTGGGCAGTACTTTATGGGTGTTTTTTTGGATGCGAAGCGCCTTTTCCAGTTGTTTCTGCCCGATATGGCCTTGGCGTAATAGATGATTGCCCAGATGGCTGTGGTGGACATTGATGAAACGGCTCAGGCGTTTAAGCTCTTTTTTTTGGGCGGTTGTCTTTTGCTTCAGATTTTTGTTTTCTTGAATCAGGTCATATTGCTCTAACGCCAAACTGACCGTCAGGCGAAGATCTTCATCACTCCAGGGTTTGGTGATGAACTTATAGACCGCTCCGTCATTGACCGCCCCCATCACGGCATCCACATCGGCATAGCCAGTGAGCATAATGCGAATGGTCGCCGGGTAACGTTTTTTGATCTCTCTAAGCAGATCCGTACCATTCATGCCAGGCATGCGGTGGTCGGAAATGACCACTTGAACAAGCTCTTTATCCATGATGGACAAAGCTTCATCACCGGAGTTGGCGGTCAACAAGCCGTAATTTTCCTGGCGGAAGATGCGCAGCATGGATTTCAGGACATTGGGTTCATCATCGACAAACAGAATCTGATATTGACTCGGTTCCGGTGGCGTTTGATTTTGGGCCGGACTTGCGGTGTCCTTGTCGTCTTTATTTAAAAAAAGGGAGGCAAGTCTCGACATGGATTAATTCTTTTCGGCCGGAAGTTGGGCTGTCATGGTTGTGCCTTGGCCCGGCTGGCTCTGTACTGAGATCCGTCCGCCATGTTTGGCGATGAGATGATATACCAGGTGTAGACCCAGTCCGGTGCCTTGGCCCACCTCCTTGGTGGTAAAAAAAGGATCGAATATCTTGGACAGGTCAGATTTGGCGATACCCATTCCGGTGTCGCTGATGCTGACAACAATCTGGTCCCGGGCGGCTTTTGTGCTGATCGTCAGGGTTCCCTGATTTTCCAGGGCGTCAAGGGCATTGAGGATGAGGTTGAGCCAGACTTGACTGATCTGCTGGGGGTATCCGTAGAGCAGGGGGACGGGACTGAATACTCTGCGCAGCTCAATCTTTGGGCCGATACGGTTCTGAACAATGGTTAAAACCGCATCAAGGCTTTCATGAATATTGATCAGCTCCTGCTCTGACTCACCGGGACGCGCCACAGCCTTTAAATCTTTTACGATTTTTTGGATGCGCTGGGCGCCGGCGAGGGACTCGTCTACCAGCACGGGGATATCGGCCAGCAAAAATGAACCATCCAGGGTTTGCTCGCTTTTTTCGATGGTCTTGCACTGGGCCTGGACAGATAGAAGTTCGCCATCCCGGTGGTTGCCACCGCATAGCGCAGCCAGGTGCCGGTAGTGCCCCATGAGGGTGGCAAGATCTTGGGCATAGCTCATCAAGGTGGTGAGGTTGCTGAGGATGAATCCCAACGGATTGTTGATTTCATGGGCCATGCCTGCCGACAATTGTCCTATGGCTGCCATTTTTTCCTGTTGCATCATATGGGCATGGGCCGCTCGAATCTCTTCGGTCTTTTTCTGCACTTCGATTTCGAGATTGGCGGATAGATTACGGTATTTTTCTTCGGATATGGACAGTTGCTCCGCTTTTTTCTTGAGGTCCGCATAGGATTCTTCCACCACCAGGCCATGCAGACCGGAGGTGAGCATGGTCTGGTGCTTGAGACGAATAAGCTGCTTGAGCAGATTGACCCCGGCGCGACCTCTCCCCAAAAGTTGATCTTTATCTTGGCAGGGACTGCAAACGGCCATATAACCTTTTATTTCCAACTCATACTCTATGGGAAAGAGCGCGATGCAATAGCCGCCGGAGTGAGTGCTGATGGTTTCACCTTCCGGCTGCTTTTCAACGATGCGGTTTGTGAGCCGGCCTGACAGGGTGGGGTCCCAGGGGCCGAACTGACAGTGCCACTTGCCCCTTTCGTTTAGAATCGCCCATTGGCCGGGCAGCATGGCGGCGGAATCTGCGCCGATGCTCTCCAGTAATTCTTGGGGTAAAAGCTCTTCGATCGGGTATTCCCGGTCAAAGGCTTCGACTTCGATGTGTTCTTGGTCAAATTGGGTCATGTCCGTGAACCAATCCGGATAGGTTCCGGATTGTTACTCCTATTCATCTATGTTCATCTATGTTCATCTATGGTGCCGGCGGTATCACCGATACAAACTGTTCTTGGGTCAGACCATATGTTTGGGTCAGATCGTAATGGCTGTCCAGGCTCCGGAACATGGCCTTTAAGGCATGGGTAAAGGTCTCGCGCACACCCCGGCTGTATATTGCGCTGCCAAACACCAATGGCAGGCCCGTGGCTCTCCATCGGCTGTTAACCTCATCTTCACTGACGATATCCTTCAGGTCGCGTTTGTTGAATTGAATCACCAATGGCAGGTTAAGAAAATCAAGTCCGACCCGGCCCGCATTTTTTTCCAGGTTATCAAAGCTTTCGAAGTTGCTGACGGCTTGATTCGTCTGGGAGTCGGCCACAAAGACCACCCCGTCCGTCCGCGACAAGACCGCTTTTCGTGTGGCGTCATGGGCCACCTGTCCGGGTACCGTGTATAACTTTATTTTTATTTTCAGTCCGTTGGCCGCTTTGATCAGCAATGGCAGAAAATCAAAAAACAAGGTCCGGTCCCCCTTGGTCTCAAATGCCATGAAATCCCCGCAATTTTTGGGGTTTAACATGTCGTGGAGCCGCATCAGATTGGTGGTTTTGCCACTCAAGGCCGGACCATAGTAAACTAATTTTACAATCAATTT
>JASFKE010000317.1:0-5505 GCA_050118795.1 Desulfobacteraceae bacterium
CCTTGCCGCCTTGACTCTGACGCCCTAAAGACTTTTGCAACGATGGGGTGTAGTTTATCAGTTTGGATGTATCTCTGTAATGCCGCTGATTGCATGCCGACAGGGAGTTTAAGAACTATTGTTATCTCTTATTCAACTTTAGGCTTTTGCCCGGTTGTTGCGACGATCAAAGACTCTTGACATCGATCTGATACTTCTTTATTCGATACCCCAGTTGGCGCGGGGTGATCCCCAGGACTTTGGAAGCTTTTTGCTGAATGGATTGGTTTTGTTTCAAGGCTTGAATAATATGCATTCGTTCCAGCTGCTCCACCTCACTGCCCAAATCCTGCTGCCCGCAGGAGACAATCTCATCGCAAGGATTTGCCGGTGTCGATGAGGCGCTATCAAAAGGCAGATCTTTTTCCGTGACCACTTCTTTTTCGGCCATGATTATCAGCCGCTCGACCATATTGGCCAATTCACGCACATTGCCCGGCCATGCATAGGCCCTAAGATGCCCGATGGCTGTTTCGGTCAAATGAACTCTGCGCCGATACATGCCATTGAACTTTTTTGCGTAATATCGCAGAAGCAAAGGAATATCATCTTTCCGATTACGCAAAGGGGGCAATACAATCGGGACCACATTCAGTCTCCAGTAGAGATCCTCTCGAAAGCATCCTTGTGCAATCTCCTGCAACAAATTCCGATGGGTCGCCGTGATCACCCGCACATCAACGGATACACTTTTTGATGAGCCGATGCGCTCAAATGTTCTCTCCTGCAATACGCGAAGTAATTTCACCTGGATATTCAGTGGCAGCTCACCGATCTCATCCAGAAAAATGGTCCCTTTATCGGCCATCTCAAACCGGCCTCTTCGACGTGCCGCCGCACCGGTATACGCGCCTTTTTCAACACCGAAAAGTTCTGCTTCAATAAGATTTTCAGGCAGAGCCGCCAGGTTTACCGCCACAAAGGGTTCTGCGGATCTACGGCTTTGATAGTGCAAGGTTTTGGCTATCAGTTCCTTTCCGGTACCGCTTTCACCCAGCAGCAGAACAGTGGTATCCGTGGCGGCGACCTTTTGCACCGCTTTTAAGACTTGCTGGAACTCGGCGGCTTCACCAATGACATTGGGCAGGCTGTACTTCTCTTTTAACTGGGAGCGCAAGTCCCCGCACTCCTTCTCGGTCTGCCGAAAATGCTCCCACAATTTTACAAATTGCGCGATAAAGGAGGCGACAATGGACAGCACGCGCAAGTCATCATCCACATTGCCGCGCTTTTCCGTATAGATTCGGTCAACGCTGATGACGCCCAGGGTGGTGCCATCCAATTCAATGGGGTTGCAGAGAAAGGATCCCCCCTTCTTCTTGGGCCGGGATTCGGTACGATTCAAAAATTTCGGTTCTTCCCCGATATCGGGCACAAACATCGGCCGGCCGGTCTCAATGACGCGACCCACAATGCCCTCGCCGATGCGGTATTTTCCCCTCTGGATCTCCTCCATGCTCAACCCGTATGCCGCCACAATTTGCAGCCTTTTTGAAAGTGGGTCGAGCAAGAAGACACATCCTCTTTGCATATCCAATCTATCGGCCAAAGACGCCATTACGGCGTTTAAATTCTTCTCAAGATCGAATGAACTTGTTAACAACCGGCTGATGTGGAGTATGGCGCTGAGCTCCTGATTTTTACGTAGCAGCATATTCATGGTGGATGTCGAGAAACTCCATTTCAGTTGAAGATTGCAAATTAGCCACCGCGTCTTCCGGCAGTGGATCCCACACAGGTTAAACAGCAAAGTGCATGCCAGGCGAATACCCAGGCGTCATCTGCATAACTCATTGTAAATATGAGTATTTAATACGATGGTGGCGAAGATTGGCGAGGATTTGAATTACATAATTGTAATTAGAAAAACACACGATTACATTTTTGTAATATATGTTCCAGATTCTACATTTTTAGAACACAACAAAACAGCCGGCTCCCCCCAGCGCGGCATGAGGGCGCAGCAAAGGGAGTATCTATCCGTCCAGCCTTTGGAAAATCTCTTTGGCATGGTAGGAACTTCTCACCAACGGACCACTGGAGACTTCACTGAAACCCATATCCAGGGCCACTTGCCGCCAGTGGTCAAACGCTTCGGGGGGAATATAGCGCACGACGGGGTGATGATGCCTGGACGGCTGCAAATACTGTCCAAGGGTGAGTATCCGGCATCCTGATGCACGCAGCTCCGAAAGGGTGCGCTCAACCTCTTCATCGGTTTCGCCAAAACCGAGCATTATGCCGGATTTAGTCGGTATATCAGCGGCATAACCCGCAGCATACTTCAACAGGGCCAGGGATCGAAGGTAGTCGGCCTGGGGCCGGACTTCGGGATAGAGGCGCGGTACGGTCTCAATATTGTGGTTCAGGACGTCCGGGGCGGCATCCAGTACGGTTTGAAGGGCCGCCTTACTCCCTTGGAAATCGGGTATCAATACTTCGATGCGAGCCTTATCGATGGATTGCCGCACTCTGCTTATGGTCTGTGCAAAGTGCCCGGCGCCGCCATCTTTGAGGTCGTCCCGGGTCACAGAGGTAACGACCACATAGCGCAGCCCCATCTCGGCGGCTGCCTCCGCCACCCGCTGGGGTTCGCCAGGATCGGGAAGCCCTTTGGGTCCTTTTTGCACTGCGCAGAAGGTGCAGCCGCGCGTGCAGTACTCTCCCAAGATGAGAAATGTGGCGGTTTTATGTGAAAAGCACTCAAAGATATTCGGACAGTGCGCCTCCTGACAGACGGTATGCAAATTCCCGCTGCTGAGGCGTTTGCGTGTCTGCTCATATTCCGGCCGGTTGGGCAGAGGCCGCTTCAACCAGGGGGGTTTTTTAGGGATTCTTTTAATCGCCATACTCCAATCTTTTAAGTAGGTCATCCAAACCAATGTGCGTCAGCCCCATCTCAAACAGTTCGCTGATATGCCAAGCCATCTGTCGGCGTACCGCCGACATCTCAACAGGGCGCCCCGCCTCCTGTTGCAAAGAGGTCATTTCGCACCCTTTCAATCCGCAGGGGTTGATCCATTGAAAGGGCGTCAAATCGGTGCCGACGTTCAACGCCAGACCGTGGAAAGTGATTCCCCGGCGCACGGTGATACCCACGCTGCCGAGTTTGCGCCGTCCTGTCCAAGCCCCGCGGTTGGTGCGGTCGCCCCGGGCGGAAATATCCCAATGGGTCACGGTCCGCACCATGGCGGTTTCGAGAAGGGCAACGAAATCGGCGACTCCGATTCCCCGATCTTTGAGACGCATCAGGACATAGACCACCAGTTGGCCGGGACCATGGTAAGTGATATCCCCACCGCGCTCGATTTTGACAATATTGATGCCTGCCTCTTCAAGCCGGGCCGGCGATATCAACAAATTATCCTGCCCTCCCCGGCGCCCCATGGTGAAGACCGGTGGATGTTCGAGCATCATCACCACATCATGCCCCAATCGGCCGCTATGGCACGCATTGACCACCGCCAGCTGCAACTCGTGGGCCTGGTGATAACCGGTCACCGGCAGATCCAACAAATATCCGGACTTGCCCATGGCCGTCAACCGCGCAAACAAGGCTTGCGCGCCGCCAGGGTCTCATCCAGCCGTTTCAACTTCGGGCGGTGAGGCGCCTGGCGCAAGAGCTTCGGTTCTTTTTGGGCTTCATTGGCGATCCGTCGCATGGCCCCAATAAAACTGTCCAGGGTATCCTTGGACTCGCTCTCGGTGGGCTCGATCATGATGGCTCCGCTGACAACCAGCGGGAAATAGATCGTGGGCGGATGGAAACCATAGTCCATCAACCGCTTGGCGATATCCAACGTGGAGACTTTATGGGGCCGCTGGTATTCATCGGTAAAAACACACTCATGCATGCAAGGCCGGTCATAGGGCAGGTGAAAGAGATCCTTAAGCCCCTCTTTGATGTAATTGGCATTCAAAACAGCATATTGGCTCACCCTGTCCAAATGATGCCCCAGGCTCAGGATATAGCTATAGGCCCGCACCAGGATCCCGAAATTCCCATAGAAGGCATGGAGTCTACCCACTGATTGGGGGAAATTTTCACTCCATTCAAAGCGATTGTTCTCTTTGACCACCCGCGGAACCGGCAAAAACGGCTCCAAGGCATTGGTGACGCAAACCGGGCCCGCGCCCGGACCACCGCCGCCATGGGGGGTGGAGAAGGTTTTGTGCAAGTTAAGATGCAACACATCCACACCGCATGCCGCCATATCCAACACCCCCATCACCGCGTTGAAATTGGCGCCGTCGCAGTAAACCAGGCCACCTGCGCAGTGCACTGCATCGGAAACATCCTTGATGTTGTCTTCAAACAATCCCAAAGTATTGGGATTGGTCACCATAATGCCGGCGGTCTCTTCATCCATCAGATCGGCAACAACCTGGGCATCCAAAACCCCTTTCTCGTTGGAAGGTACGGCAACGGCTGAAAAACCGCAAAGCGTGGCGCTGGCCGGATTGGTGCCGTGGGCTGTGTCCGGAATGAGCACCTTGGTGCGTCTTTTGCCCCGGCTGACATGATACCCATTAAAGATCATCATGCCGGTGAGTTCCCCTTGGGAGCCGGCGGCCGGCTGAAGGGTGACTGCATCCAGACCGGTGATATCCGCCAACAACCGCTCCAGCTTGTAAATCATGCCCAGCAAACCCTGGCAGTGGTCTGCGGGCAGCAGAGGGTGGGCGGCAGCAATGCCCGGCAAGCACGCTTGGCGTTCATTGGTCTTGGGATTGTACTTCATGGTGCAAGAGCCCAGGGGGTACATGGCGCTGTCCACGCCGATGTTCCATTGGCTCAAGCGGGTGTAGTGCCGCACGATGTCGGGTTCGCATAGATCGGGAAGATCCGGTCCCGGGCCTGTCAATTGATCCTCCACAGCTGCACTGGGCACATCCCGGGGCGGCATCGAGTATCCCATACGCCCCTTGGCGCCCATCTCCCACAATAGGGGTTCACTAAAAATCAACCCGGTGGCGCCAAGTGAGTGCCTCATAGGGTCACCTCCTTCACAAGAATATCCATATCCGCCTTGGAGATGGTTTCCGTAACACAGATCAGATAGTGATCTTCCAACTCCGTATAGTATTTATCCAGGGGCAGTCCTGCGATTATTTTTTTGGCCATCAACTGCCGATATATCTTTTTCGACCCCTCCGGCAAACGGATCACAAACTCGTTAAAGGTGGGGGCGGAAAAGGGGCTCACCACACCATTGTTATTCAGCTCGTTTTTCAGATAGGCGGCTTTATCGTAATTGAGCCGGGCAAGCTTTCGAAAACCGGTGCCGCCCAAGGTGGCCAGGAACATGGCGGTGGCTGTCGCACAAAGCCCTTGATTGGTGCAGATATTTGAGGTCGCCTTTTCCCGGCGAATGTGCTGCTCACGGGTGGCCAAGGTCAATACAAAACCTCGCTGGCCGTCCAGGTCCACCGTCTGGCCCACCAGTCGGCCGGGCATGCTGCGCA
>JASFKE010000318.1:0-5505 GCA_050118795.1 Desulfobacteraceae bacterium
CTTTAGGGTGTCTATAGTCAAAGGTTTGTCAATGCGGCACGCAGACGCTTCCATGAGGCCGTGCGGTCTTGTATCTCCACAGGCCGCCTCAGCTCTTCCAACACATCATCCACATAGCGGGTATGCCGCATTCCCACCAACACGGCACTGACACCGATGGTGGAACGTACCGCTCTGAGGGCCTGCTGGCTGAAGGAGCCCTCGACATCCCATGCAGCAGCAGCATCAGCTGCTGCAACCTGGCGACGGATCGCATCGATCTCACGCGCGGCACCGGCCACATATAGCGACCCCACCGCCCGCACAGCGGCGTTGAGCTTCCGGGGATGGGATAGCAACCATTGATCAAGTGCATCCATTTGCCCGGCATAGGATTTTAAAAAATCGAAAACACCCTGCAAATGGGGCCACAACAATCCATCTTTGAACTGGCGCCAGCGCTCATAACGGCCAAAGTTTCGCCAATGGTGCTTCAGCTGGTCCCCCACGCCGGCTTGATCCTTGATGCGCTGGTAAAGCCGTGTTGGAAGGTTCAGGGCCGGCAGTACTTTTTGCCAAAGCACTTTTTCTGATTTGTTCAAATTGCCAATGGCCTGAATGACGTCTTCATCCGTGTATCGACTTATTTTTTCCACGTCCGCCAATCTCACCAACCGGTTTCGGGCAAATGCATTCAAAGGACGGTTGATCAACACCCCCAACTGTTTGCTTCGGGCATAGGAGAGGACGCTCTTTCCATCCCCTTGGTTTTCTTCCAGCACAGCACCGTTTTCAAACAAGTTCATGGGCAACTGAACGGCCCGGAAATGGTGGCTCGGAGAAACATCCAAGGCCAGCCGCCACACCTTTTCCAAGCTGATAAAATCCTCATCGTGGCGGGAAACCGGGAAGGTGTTGGCGCTGATACCGTATGATTGAATCCGCCCTCTTGCCACCTCTTTTTCCAAAAATTGAAAAGCCAGACGAATCCGTTGATAGAATTTCTTTCGGGCTTGGTCAGGAGAGATGCCTTGTTTTGCCGCCCATCCCAAGTAGTATTCCGGGTTATGAAGCATCAGAAGGTCAAGGGTTTCCAGCCCAAGGCGCTCCAAGGTGCGGGACAGCTGGTCTTCGATGAACTCAGGATGAATACAATGCTCCAGCCCTTGGCCATATGGAACCAGATCGGGGAATGGCTCGCCTTGCTTTTTGCGTTCCTGACTCAGCGCAAAATTCTGACCTTGCAGATATCCCACCTTGGAGACAATCACAATCGCTTCTCGTGCGATATGCGCTTTTGAAATCAACGCTTCCAACACCTGCCCCACCAATCGCTCGGATCCACCATCGGAGTAATTTGTGCTGGTGTCAATCAAATTGATCCCGTTGGTGAGGGATCTGGCCATGGCCTGGAAGTGGTCGTCGATTCCCGCACTGACCCGGTAACATCCAAACCCGGCCTGGCTCACCTGCCATCGGGTTCGGCCAAGGGTATTGTATGCAATTGCCGAGTGTTTTTCAGCGAATTGTCTTGTTCCCCTTGTGGTCGCCCCTCCGTTGATCATATACCATCTCCTGAAAGCTTCCTCCCTCTATCCTTGCCAAAAACATTATCTTAAAGCCTATATAGGGGGAAAACAACCTTTTTGCGGAGACAATAACCATGCTTGCGATTCGCAACCTGTTGAACCCGGAATGGTGGCGTTTTGAGTGGCGTTACTGGCTAAGTCAGACGCCTTGGGACACGCAGATTACACCGCCTGAAGTGATGGCGTACATCCGCCGAACCCGACCGGGTCGTGCACTGGATTTGGGTTGCGGCACCGGCACCAACGCCATCACCCTGTCAAAACATGGTTGGCGAACCACGGGAGTGGACTTTTCACCCAAGGCGATAGCGGCGGCGCGCAAAAAGGCCGCCAAACAGAGCATGCAGATCGACTTCCATGTGGGGGACGTCGCCCACCTGAACTTTTTAAAAGGACCCTATGACTATCTAATAGTGCTCAACCGTAAGGGGTTTTTCTTCGAACTCGTGCATTGAGACCTGCTGTGCTTGAAGATAGGTCACCAGGTCGGCAATACTGTATAGGCCGAGGCCGTTGTTTTGTGAAAATTTCTCCAGCTCGGGCATACGCGCCATGGTGCCATCCAGATTCATAATCTCGCAGATCACTGCACTTGGGCAAAGGCCGGCCAATCGCGCTAAATCGACGCTGGCTTCGGTATGGCCATTGCGGGCCAGCACCCCCCCGGGTTGGGCTTTTAAGGGAAACAGATGGCCCGGACTGACCCAATTGGCGGGGCCGGCCTCGGGATCGATCAGCGTTTTCACCGTATGGGCCCGGTCATAGGCTGAAATACCCGTGGTCACGCCCTCTATGGCCTCCACCGAGACCGTGAAGGCCGCACCGAACTGCGTATGGTTATGCGCGGGCATCATGGGAATTTTCAGTTGGTCGATTTTCCGGGCCTCCAGCGTCAGGCAGATCAATCCCCGTCCATAGGCCGCCATAAAAGCGATGGCCTCAGGGGTCACCGCCTCCGCCGCCATCACCAAATCGCCTTCATTTTCCCGATCTTCATCATCCACAAGAACAATCATCTTTCCCTGTTTAATATCGTCAATTGCTTGTGTAATTTTTCCCAGCGTCATTCTCTTCTCCTTATTCCGATGTTCCGTTGAAAGTTCTAGTACTGCCCGATGCAGTTTTACCGCTATAAAACTGAACATTGTGAAAAACGGTGAAAAACGTCTTAGCTTTTCAACAGGTCTTAGCCGAAAGGCTAATAATAAAGATTGGAAAAGTTGAAATGTACAAGAAGCATTCAGTTACAGAATCAACAGACGCAATAGAGATACGGATCGAAAGAAATTGGTACGAGTGCTTATGTCAAAAAGAATCTAATTTGTCAAGACAAACCCCATCGTTTTGTGATGTTTCATATCTTCGGAATCCGTCCCACCAGGCCGCGGTCCGAACCCATAATATCGTTTTCGATGACAGCACCCTTTTTTACACGACGATATGGTTATCGAGATCTCTTTACCCCGATACACGGACACATCTCCGCCACCGGGCACTTGCTGCAAAAAGGCGATATGGGCCGACAAATCACCTGCCCAAAAGCCACCAGCAACTCATTGTACCGGACCCAGTGCCTGGACGGAAGCTTTTCGCGCAGGGCCATTTCGGTCTGATCCGGGTTTTTTGTGTTCACATAGCCGATACGATTGCTAATGCGATGGACATGCGTATCCACACAGATGGCCTTTTTTTTAAAGCCCTCCACCAACACCAGGTTGGCGGTTTTGCGTCCTACCCCCGGCAGTTTCAATAAGGCCTCGATGGTATCGGGCACCTGCCCCCCATGCGCATCCAAAATGATTTGGCTGATCTGCATCAATCGCTTGGCCTTGGTGGGATAAAACCCCACCGGATAGATCAGTTTTGCGGTTTTCTGCTCACCCAGCGCCAAAAGCTGCTTGGGCGTGACAGCCTTTTCAAAAAGGCGTTTGGCCGCCTCGGAGGTGACCTCATCTTTGGTTCGCAGCGACAATAGGGTTGACACCAATACCTCAAAGGGGGTGGCCCCGCGGTTGGCGATAAAGGTAATAATCGGCGGATTCCACCCTTTGTAGCTGGATCCCACGGTTTCAACAAACTCATCGATATTAAAATGTTTTTTACGATTTACCATTCAATTCTCCTGGTGCCGTTAATGCTGCGACATGGACTTGAGACCCAATTTCAATGGGGAGCCGGGGCCGTACCATAGCGCGTTGCACCGCCCCTGTAAAGATTCGGTAGCGCCTCCTGGAATGTAAAACAGATCATTACATAAAACTTTACATTGACATTTACTTTTTGCCACTTATAATATCAGGTAAAGTCTGTGTAGATGGCGAAACACCCCCGTACCTAAACGTTGCTACCCGGAAAGGTGCCCCATGCAATCGGAACTGACATCCAAACAACAACAACTTCTGGACTATCTCCAGCGCATCATCACCCGCAAAGGCCGGGCCCCCAGTCTGCGCCAAGCCGCCGCAGACCTGGGCGTCAGCCATGCCGCCGTGGCCCAGGGGCTCAAAGTATTGGAAGCCAAGGGATGCATCAAACGACAGGGGCGCTACAGCCGCACCATCCATCTGCTCAACCGCGCCCGGCAAGCCGGGGCTTTGCATCGTTGGCGGGAAATTCCCATTGTCGGACAGATTACAGCCGGTTTGCCCATGTACGCTCAGCAGGAGTGGGACGGCACCGTCGTCATCGACGGCGCCGTGTTTACGGGAGACAACCTCTTCGTGCTGCAGGTTCGCGGCGACTCCATGCGCGAAGCCGGTATTCTAAACGGCGATCTGGCCATCTGCCAGCCGCGCCAGTATGCCGAAAACGGAGAAATTGTAGTGGCCCTGGTACACAATGAAGAAGCCACGGTAAAACGCTTTTTCATGTGCCCCAAACACATTGAGCTACGACCTGAGAACCCCGACTATCCGGTAATGCGCTATGGTTTTGACGACGTGCTGGTGCAGGGCAAGGTGGTGGGAATTCAACGAGGGCCGGAAGGAATAAAGTGAACAGCACGGACTGCCGCCTGCGGATCGGCACCAGCGGCTACTCCTACCCGGAGTGGATCGATGCCGGATTCTATTTGCCAAGCACGCCGGCACGGGAGATGTTGACCCAGTATGCCAAAACCTTCTCTGTCACCGAGCTCAACTATACCTGGTACCAAATGCCCAAAGCGCCCACCATGGAGCGTATGGTGCTCAAAGCACCTCCGGGTTTTGATTTTGCTGCAAAACTGACCCGCAACATGACCCATGAAATCGATCCCACCGGCTGGCGAAGCCACACAGCCCGCTTCCGGGAAGGCATCGCCCCGCTGGTGCAGGCCCGACGTCTGCTGGCAATTCTAATCCAACTACCGCCCTCTTTTGACCGTCAGCGCAGCCACCGTCTCTATCTGAGCCGGCTGCTGGACACCCTGGAAGGGCTTCCCCTGGCTGTGGAATTCCGCCACCGTTCATGGGCCACCGACCGGGTCTTTGCCGAACTGGAGCGCCGCAGGGCCACCCTGGTGGCCGTGGATGTGCCGCAGTTGCCCTATCTCTTCCCCTCCCTGGATGCGGTCACCAATCCTGAGTTGATCTACATCCGTTTCCACGGGCGCAACACGCGGGGGTGGCGATCGGGCAACATGCAGAAGCAATTCGACTACGACTACAGCGCCGGTGAACTGCAAAAATGGAGCCGCCGCACCATCCCGACAATGGCGGAGCAGGCCCACAGCGGTCTTATTTTTTTCAACAACCACGTACGGGCCCAAGCCCCCCAAAATGCAAAAAAGCTGATGGAACAGCTGGCAACCCAGGGGTTCAAACTATAGGCTTTAAGATAATTAATTTGGACTGCGTTATCGGTCGTCGCGGTATTACAATACAGCTTCCTCCCTCTAGCCTTGCCAAATTAATTATCTTAAAGCCTATAAACAGGATAATTAATTTGGACTGCGTTA
>JASFKE010000319.1:0-5491 GCA_050118795.1 Desulfobacteraceae bacterium
CATAATGATGCGCCATGCGTATCATCCAGCGTTATGAATCCAAACAAATTGTGGCCGATTCAAACTTTTTCTGGGCAGGAGTCAACCTATGAACTACATCAAAATCAAATTTGGTGATCAAATCGACCGTTTAGGATCGGAGATTGAAAAGACCATCAATGATATCTTTCGACCGCGACCGGTCAACCCCATGTTTGCATGCAAGGATTGCAGCTGGGTCCCCCAGATGGATATCTATGAAACCAAAGATGAAGTGTTCATTTGGGCTGAGCTGGCAGGGGTTGAAAAGGATAATTTGGAGGTTGAAATCAATTCTAAGGCTGTTCGGATCCACGGTTATCGAAAAGAGATCCCCAGGGAGCCCCAAGGAACCTATCGGTTGGCTGAAATTCGATTCGGCAGGTTTGAACGGGTGCTTTATCTTCCCTCTCCAGTAGATATGGATGTGGTGAGTTCTGTTTTCGCCAATGGTCTCTTGAGCATCCGCGTAGCCAAAATCCAGGTCGATCAAACCCATAAGATTGTGATTCAGGATGAGTAGCCTTTTCAGCAAAACTCATATGCCAAGACGGATAGCCGTTTTTACCATAAAGCCGACCATCCGGTTCAGATTAAGGAGAGATGAATGACTGAAAAAAAACCTTCAGTTGACTATAATTCCGAAAATCTTCCCAAGACCCTGCCCATTCTACCCCTGTATGATGCAGCCCTTTTCCCTAAGATGGTTCTGCCCCTGGTGGTGATGGAATCAGATTCTCTCACATTGGTGGATGAAGCCATGGCCAAAGATCGAATCATCGGATTGGTGGTCTCCCAGAAACAGACCAACGTGAAATCCTCCACCAATGGAGATCTTGCCCGGGTCGGGTGCAGTGCCCTGATTCTAAAAATGGCAAAAACAGAAAACGACAAGGCCCAAATGCTGGTTCAGGGCCTGACCCGGTTTAAAATAGAGAGCTTCATCAAGGGCGGATCCTACCTTCGGGCGAAGGTGACCCATTTCGACGATATCGAAAATGAGACCGATGAGACCCGTGCCCTGATTGCCAACATCGTAAAGCAATTTGGCCGTATCGTGGAGCTTTCGCCCGGACTGCCCGAGGAGATCGGGCAGATGGCCAGCTCCATCAAAGAGGCCGGAACTTTGGCGGATATGATTGCCTCCACCATCAATTCCAGCTCCGAGGAGAAACAAAAAGTACTGGAGATAAAAGATTCCAACCAGCGCCTGAAGCAGGTCACCAAATTGGTCAACCACCAACTGAGCATTTTAGAGCTGGGCAATAAGATCCAGTCCCAGGTCAAAGGCGATATGGATAAGCGCCAGCGGGAATATTATCTGCGCCAGCAGCTCAAAGCGATCAAGGAAGAGCTGGGTGAAACCGACGAGGCTACGGTGGAGGTTGAAGAGTACCGCACCAAAATACACGAGGGCGGGCTCACCGAAGAGGCTGTCAAAGAGGCGGAACGCGAGTTGGATCGTTTGGCCAAGATGAACCCCTCTTCGGCGGAATACACTGTGGCGTCGACGTACCTCGATTGGCTCACCGATCTCCCATGGCAGGTCAGCACCAAAGACATTTTGGATATCAAAAAAGCGCGCAAGGTGCTGGACGACGATCACTTCGGCCTGGAAAAGCCCAAGCGCCGCATCATCGAATACCTGGCCGTGAGAAAGCTCAAACCCGATTCCAAAGGGCCCATCCTCTGCCTTGCCGGCCCTCCGGGTACAGGCAAGACCTCACTGGGCGCCTCCATCGCGCGCGCTTTGGGGCGCAAATTCCATCGCATCTCCCTGGGCGGCGTGCGTGACGAAGCTGAAATTCGCGGCCACCGCCGCACATACGTAGGGGCACTGCCCGGCCGCATCATACAAGGATTGCGGCGGGCCGGGTCCAACAACCCCGTATTCATGATGGATGAGATCGATAAGGTGGGCAGTGATTTTCGCGGGGACCCCTCCTCGGCCCTGCTCGAGGTGCTGGATCCGGAGCAGAATAACGCATTTTCCGACCATTACCTGGATGTCTCTTTCGATCTGTCCAAAGTGATGTTTATCTGCACCGCCAATGTGCTGCACACCATTCCTTCGGCCCTGCTGGACCGCATGGAAGTGATTCAACTGCTGGGGTATACCGAAGGTGAAAAAGTCAAGATCGCACAGCGCTATCTGGTGCCGCGCCAACGCAATGAGAACGGTATCACCGCCAAACAGATCAAATTCAGCGTGGGCGCCATCCGAAAAATCATCGCCGGCTACACCCGGGAGGCGGGATTGCGCAACCTTGAGCGCGAAATCGCCACGGTATGCCGGGGGTGCGCCACCAAAATCGCCGAAAAGAAGGCCAGGAGCGTCACCATCAAAATTGATAATTTAGCCGACTACCTGGGGCCCGTTAAATTTACATCCGAAGCCAAGATGCGCATGACCACACCCGGGGTGGCCATGGGCCTTGCCTGGACCCCTGTGGGCGGTGAATTGCTCTTCATTGAAGCCACCACCATGAAAGGCAACAAGGGGCTGACCCTGACCGGTCAACTGGGCGATGTGATGAAAGAGTCGGCCATCGCCGCCATGAGCTTTATTCGCTCCCATGCTGAAACCCTCAAGTTGGATGAGGATTTCTATACCGATAGTGACATTCATGTCCATGTGCCGGCCGGCGCCATTCCCAAAGACGGGCCCTCGGCCGGCGTGACCATTCTAACGGCCCTGGTCTCTTTGTTGACCCGAAAAAAGATCCGCAAGAATCTGGCCATGACAGGTGAAATCACCCTACGCGGTCAGGTGCTCTCGGTGGGCGGCATCAAAGATAAAATGCTGGCCGCCCATCGGGCCGGGATCAAAACCGTGATCATGCCGAAACACAATGAAAAGGACCTGGTCGACCTGCCTGAAAAGGTGCGCAAGGACATCACCTTCCACTTTGTGGATAAGATGATGGATGTGCTCACGCTGGCAGGCCTCAAATGATCGATATCCGAAGTGGGCGAAATATTCGAAGGGTCATCGGCCTCATAGGTTTTGCGATGCTGATGACCGCATGTGCGGCACCCCGGATCTCTTCGCCGCCGGCCCGGCCGACACCCCAACACCCCAAACCTTACCGGGTATACGGGACCTGGTACCAACCCATTGTCAATGCCCGCGGATTTGAACAATCCGGTGTGGCCTCCTGGTATGGAAAGGATTTCCACGGCCGCAAGACCTCCAACGGCGAGGTGTATAATATGTACGCCATGACCGCCGCCCACAAGACCCTGCCTTTGGGAACCTTTGTGCGGGTGCACAATCTTGCCAACGGCAAATCCGTGGATGTGCGCGTCAATGATCGCGGCCCATTCGTCAGGGGCAGGATCATTGATCTGTCCTATAGCGCGGCAAAAAAAATGGGCATGGTGGGACCGGGAACGGCGCCCGTCAAAGTGGTGGCCCTGGGGGCGCCGGAGCCGAAATCCGGGGGCAGCGGCAACCCAAAATATCTCCCCATCGATTACTACTCAGGTAATTTTACCTTTCAAGTGGGGGCTTTTGCCGAAAGGGCCAATGCCGAGCGCCTGTTGGCCAAGCTTGATCAGCGCTACCAAAATGCCCACATGGAGGCCTATTTTAACGGCCGACAGACCTTTTACCGCGTTCGGGTGGGGCGCAGGAGCAATTTGCATGATGCCTTGGCCTACGAAAAGCGGTTGATAAAAGATGGGTACGCGCAGGCGTTCATCGTCGCCGAGTAGCACGAAATGTTCTTCTCGCACCCGCGCCAATTGATGGATTGGATTGGAAAGTTCAATTCTTACTTTTCCAGGTAAAAAGGCCGTTATGACTTTACAAAAGGTGTTATTCCTTGATCGGGACGGGGTGATCAATTATGACTCGCCCGACTACATCAAAAGTTGGCAAGAGTATGAATTTCTTCCCGGCAGTCTGCAAGCGATGGCGGCTTTGACCCGGGCGGGTTATGCGTTGATTTTAATTACCAACCAGTCCATCATCGGGCGCAAGATGGTGCCTTTGACGGTTCTCGAGGATATACACCGGCGCATGGTGAAGGCCGTGGAGGCTGCGGGCGGCCGTATTCTTGATATCTTTTACTGCCCCCACCATCCCGATGCGTTTTGTGACTGCCGTAAACCTGAGCCCGGCTTGATATTCCAGGCCAAAGAAAAGCATGGGATCGATCTGCTTCGGTCGGTGATGATCGGCGATAATGTCAAGGATGTGCGTTGCGGTCGCAACGCCGGTTGCGGCGCCACCATTCTGGTGCGCTCCGGATCCGGACATGAGGCCGAAAAAGAGCTGGCCCGACAGCAAATTCTACCTTCGGCCGTTGTCGATGACCTCAAGAGCGCCGCCCAATTGATCCTGTCCGGCCAACTACTTCCCATTTGCGATTTGTAACCGCAATGTCCAGCTCCCACGCCAATATCATCGAGGGCCAGATCGAGCGGGTCACCTTTCGCAGCAAAGAGACCCATTTCATGATCGCCAAACTCAGGGTGGCCAAAGCCAACACCCTGGTGACCGTGCTGGGGCATTTACCCGAACCGCGACCCGGAGAGACGCTGCGTCTTAAAGGCTGCTGGGATACCCATCCCCGCTACGGTCAGCAGTTCAAGGTCACTGCCTTTGAAGTACTGCTGCCGGCCGGCGTCGAAGAGATTCGCCGTTATCTCACCTGCGGTCTGATCAAAGGCGTGGGGCCCAAGACCGCAGAGAGGCTCATCGCCCATTTTGAAAAGGATACCCTGGCCGTTATCGAAAAGAGGCCTGACCGGCTGACGGAAGTCAAAGGCATTGGCAAAGACAAGGCCGGGCACATCGCCCAGGCATGGCAGGAGCACCACGCCGTGCGCGCTTTGATGGTGTTTTTACAGGATCATGGCCTGAAACCGGCATACGGCGCCAAGCTTTACAAAACCTATGGGGCTGAAGCTATGGCCATCCTGCAGAGCGATCCCTATCGGGCGGCGGCGGATATTCCCCGCATCGGCTTTTATATTGCCGATGCCATTGTTCAAAAATCCGATTTACCCGTTGATGAAGCCAAGCGCGCCCGGGCCTGTATACGCCATCTACTTCAAGAGGCCGGTGAACAGGGGCATCTGTTCATACCCAAAAACGAACTGGAGGCGCGCTGCGATGATGCTTTCAACCTGGGTTACGATGCCGTCCAGGACGCCCTGGTCCAATTAGAAGATGACCGGCAGATCAAAGTGGACCCACAGGCGCCTGGCGCGCCTGTCTACCTGCAGCCGCACTATGACGCTGAGAAAGAGATCGCCAAACGCCTTGGGGCACTGCTCACCATACCGGTAACGCCGCCCAAAGTCGATGCCCGGCAGATCGCCGCCACTGTGGTGCGGCGGTTGGCCATCGAGCTCACCGGGACCCAACTGGCCGTGCTGCAAAGCACCCTGGATCAGCGCCTGGTCATTATCACCGGCGGCCCGGGCACCGGCAAAACCACTATCATACGGGCCATCGCCGCCA
>JASFKE010000320.1:0-5491 GCA_050118795.1 Desulfobacteraceae bacterium
TGAGGCGCCCTCCAATGGGAGTGCAACTATAGGGTTAATTTTGGTCCTGTTGGAGGGGAATGTTCCACTTCTTCATGTATTTCCATATCGCGGTGCGGCTCAACCCGGCCCGCCGGCCCACTTCGGCTTTGTTCCACTCGCAGGCCTCAAGCAGATCGAGCAGCTTTTGTTTCGACAATTTCTTTCGCTTGCGCCCTCCAGACAAAGGAACGGCCGGTGGTTCCATGGACGCGGTTGCATCGTCCGGTTGACGGATCTCCATTGGCAGATCGTCTATATCGATCTGCTCGCGGTTGCAGAGCACGAACGCATGTTCGATGGCGTTTTCCAACTCGCGGACATTGCCCGGCCAGCAATAGTCCATCAGCGCCCGCAGTGCCGATGGTGACAGCCCTTTGATTTGTTTGCCTGTTCTCGTGTTCAGCAAGCCGATAAAATGGTTGGCCAGCAGAGGAGTGTCCCCGCGCCGTTCGCGCAGGGTGGGAAGCCGAATGGGAAAGACTTTTAGGCGGTAGTAGAGATCTTCACGAAAAAGCCCCTCACGCACTTTGGCATACAGGTCCCGATGGGTAGCTGCAATAACGCGGATATCGATTTTGCGTTTTTTGGAGTCACCGACGCGCTCGATCTCTCTCTCCTGGAGAACGCGCAGCAACTTGACCTGGATATAGGGGCTCAACTCGCCGATTTCGTCAAGAAAAATCGTGCCGCCCGTGGCCTCTTCGAACCGCCCGATGCGGTCGCGGCTGGCTCCTGTAAAGGCCCCTTTGACATGGCCGAACAATTCACTTTCCAACAGAGTTTCGGCCAGTGCACTGCAGTTTACAGAAACAAGGGGACGGTCCCTGCGGTCGCCATTGTAATGGATGGCCCCGGCCACAAGCTCTTTGCCGGTGCCGCTTTCTCCCTGGATCAGAATGGTGGCCTCGCTGGCCGCTGCCGCTGATATAGCCGAATATACCTTTTGCATGGCGCGGCTTTTTCCAATGATATTGTCCATACGGTGCAGCTCTCCAAGTCGGAGCATCGCGGATTCGGCTCTCTTACGGGCGCGTTTCAACTCGGTGAGATCAGTTATCGTTTCGACAACACCGACGATGTTGTCCTGGTCGTCCCTGACCACACTGGCGTTTTTGATCACCTCTACATCATGGCCCTCCTTGTGACGAAGCTGGCACTCTTTGGCTTCAGCGTGTCCTTGTTCAATGATACGACACTTTTGAATGTTCGCCGGGCAATTTTTACCGAAGCATCGGCTGCACTGAAGCAGTTGGCAGGTCTTTCCCAAGGCTTCCCTGGCGGTGTACCCGCTGATGCGTTCCATGGCTGGGTTCCAGGAAGAGATGTATCCTTGTGCATCCATGGTAAAAACACCGTCGGCCATTGAATCGATGATTCGGTTGATAAAACGAACATTCCAGATTTCATGGGTTTTTTCGTCCACCACCGTATTTGCCTTTCCTTTGCAGTATCGTAAGATAGCGTTACCGAACGTTACCTTTTGTTTACCGGTTTACGGTTTTTGGTGTCAATAAAAAAAAGGGGGGGACCTTTGTCGGATCAGCATCCCTATTAAGTTATCGATAATTCGGGGGAGCAACTCCGGGGTTTCGGGCAATGTGGCATAGTATTTGTTTGTAGGGCTGTGTAAGATAGAAAATACGGTTTCACAAAGCTATAGAGGAAAGAGGGTGACGGCAATGGAGATGCAAATTGTTTTTCCCGGCGGCAAGAGAGTGCAATCTATCTACAAAGGATTTACCGTGGAAACGGACCAACCTGTTAACGAGGGAGGTGAGGGGACGGCACCGGAGCCTTTTGACTTGTTTCTATCATCCATCGGCACTTGCGCCGGGGTTTATGTAATCTATTTCTGTGAGGCCCGGGGTATAGCGACGGAGGGAATCAAGATGGATCTGATCCCCGAGCACAATGAAAAAACCCACCTCGTGGAAAAAATTGTCATTCGCCTCGACCTTCCGGATGATTTTCCAATGAAATACAGAAAGGCTGTGGTGAAGGCTGCCGAAATGTGCACGGTCAAGAGAAACATTTTTAATCCTCCCGACATTCAGGTTTATGCGGTTTGAAAGATAGTAACCCCCCTGGCCACCCGGCATATGGCAAAATATTTCGAAGACAGGGAAATATCACCGGTCCGTATATTTTATTATTCCGGTGGTTGAGGCCCCCCTTCATTTGACATGGCTCTGGATGAATCAGATGACTTCGATGAGATCTTTGAAGTAGACGGATTCACCAAATAGACCTTTTCTGAATGGACAGTAGTTAATCAAAATTGTGTCGAACGAATCCGGCACGGGTTTTGCTTGAAGACTTTGGAAATCACACAAATTTTCTATCCAGGGGGCCTCAAAACATGTGGAAAACGCTTCAAAAGATCAATAAAAACCTGATTGTTGCCATACCGGTTCTGATGGTTACGGGATTTTTAACTGGTATGTTTATAGATGCCGCACCGCTGAAACAGCTGATCGTACCCTTCACCTTTTTAATGGTCTACCCCATGATGGTGACCTTGAAAATTAAAAAGGTGATTGAGGGCGGAGACACCAAGGCTCAGATCCTCACACAGGTGATCAACTTCGGGATCATTCCATTTATCGCTTTCGGATTGGGCCGCCTTTTTTTCCAGGACCAGCCTTACATGGCGCTGGGCCTGCTGATGGCCGGCCTGGTGCCCACAAGCGGCATGACCATCTCATGGACCGGATTTGCCAAAGGCAATGTTGCGGCAGCCGTGAAAATGACCGTGATCGGCCTTACCCTTGGCAGTTTGGCCACCCCTTTTTACGTCCGGGCATTGATGGGCGCTGCGCTCGAGGTCAATATCGCTGCGGTGATGAAACAGATTGCCATCATTGTTTTCATTCCTATGATTGCAGGCTACCTTACCCAGCAGGCTCTGGTTAAAAAATATGGGCGCCAGGCGTTTCAGTCCCGACTGGCGCCGCGCTTTCCAGCTCTATCCACCCTTGGTGTTCTCGGTATTGTGTTTATCGCCATGGCCCTCAAAGCAAAAGCAATTGCCGGATCTCCCCAGTTGCTGCTCTTTCTGCTTGCGCCCTTGGCGATCATTTATGCGCTAAATTTTTTCATCAGCACCCTTGTCGGCAGGCTCTTTTTACCCCGTGGCGACGCCATCGCGCTGGTCTACGGTTCGGTAATGCGCAACTTGTCCATCGCATTGGCCATCGCCATCAACGCATTTGGCCCGCAGGGATCCAGCGCCGCTTTGGTCGTCGCCATGGCATACATCATCCAAGTGCAGTCGGCCGCCTGGTATGTCAAATTTGCCGATAGGCTTTTTGGAAAAGCAGCAGAAGATGTCCGGCCCGACCTGGTCAAAGAGACCGGTGCTAAGGGGCCCGCCACACCGGCGTTATCGGGGGTTCAATCCCACGAGGAGAAGCTGGTGCCCGCTTTCCGGAAAATCCTGTATGCCACCGATCTTTCGGAAACCGCCCGTCATGCCCTACACTATGCGTGCAGTTTGGGCAACCGATACGGGGCCGAAGTCGATCTGCTCCATGTTGTACACGACGTATTGGAGGCGTATGAATCCGAGGCCGGGGTCGGCCTGAGTGCCGACGGCCTCGAGAAAACACGCCGGCAGCTGAATCAAAAAGCCATAGACGACGCCACGAAAAAAATCCGGCAGCGCATTCGGGAAACTGCCGGACAGGTTATCAAAGAGATTCCCAAATGTCCGCTGGCAGCTGAAAAAACGATTGTGCAGGTCGGGGACCCGGCGGATCGTATCATTGAGACAGCCGGCACCGGTAATTATGATCTGGTGATCATGGGAACCCATGGACACAGCAAACTGGACGATTGGGTACTCGGCAGTGTGGCCACGGATGTAGTACACCGTTGCCCGGTGCCGGTCATGGTGGTTCGCCTGCCTCGGCAGCACCTTCATGCGCGCGTCCAAAAGCCACAAAAAACCAATGACCTGGAAGAGAGGTGCACCATTGGAGACTCACTTTAAGCGTTCGGTTTCCAAAGGCATTACCCTGGTGGAGTTTAATGCCGCCTGGTGTCGGCCCTGCCGCCGACAAGCGTCTATCATCGAGAAGCTATCCCACGACTTTATGGGAAACGCCCGGGTCAGGGCGCTGGACATTGACAAGCACCAGGGTATCGCCTTAAGCTTGGGAATTCAGAGCATTCCAACCATCATTATCTACAAAGAGGGCGAAGAGGTGAAGCGCTTTGTCGGGCTTCAATCCGCCGAAATCCTTGAAAACGCCCTGCGAGCGGCCATCGACGCTACCGGGCCCTAAAACGCCGGCACGGCCGTCATCTTATTGAGGAGAAATGAGGCATGGGAAAATGCACTTGCCATCCGGAACTTGAAACCCCTTACATCTGCATGAAGCACCAGATCTATCTGTGCGAGGAGTGCCTCGAGTGCAGGGATCCTGACATTTACTGCAAGTTCAGGCCATCGTGCTCCATATGGTTCATGAGTAGGCAAAAAGCGAGGCTGGTGCGCAAGGAAGAAGAAAGATCAGCGGCACTTCAGGCCGGTCTCCAGGTCAATTTCGGCCCCCACGGAAAATCGGTCCGCGTCCCCCAAGGCACCACGTTGCTCGAAGCGGCCCGACTGGCCGATGTGTATATCAATGCTTCCTGCAACGGTAAGGGGGCGTGCGGCAAATGCAAGCTGGTGGTCACTGCCGGCGGAACACAGAACCCGCCGACTCCCCTGTTGAGCGACACCGAAAAGGAGAAAAGATATATACTGGCCTGCCAAAGCAAGGTGGTGGAAGATGTGACGCTTGAGATCCCTCCGGAGATCCTGGAGCGTAAGCTGAAAGTGGCCGGTATGGGCAAAGAGGCCGCCGAACGGCTCAAAGGCGTTGTGGAGGAAATCGAACCCATGCTCAAGGAAATTCCCCTTGAGTTATCCCCACCCACCATCGACGATTCGGTGAGCGACCTGGACCGGCTCAATCGCGGCTTGAAAAAGACCGGTTGCGATGTGACCCGGCTGAATGTGGGCATCAAGGTGATGCGACAATTGGCCGAAGCGGTGCGCCGGGAGGATTGGAAGCTGACGGCGTCCGTTATTCGCCGCAAATGCTCCAACGAAATCCTCGAGGTCAGACCGGGAAACGGGAGCGTATCGCCTTTTGGTCTGGCGATTGATTTGGGGACCACCACCGTTGTCGTTTACCTGGTCAATATGCTCGATGGGCAGATTGTGGCGGCGGCATCGGGCCACAATCGCCAGGCCGAGTGCGGTGACGATGTGATCAACCGGATTGTGTGCGCTGAAAAAGACGGTGTCAAAAAATTAAGCCGTATGGTGCTGGCAACCATCAACGCTTTGATCGGCGACGTTCTGGACAGTGCCGGCATCGATGCCGCCCAAGTGAAAAATGTGGTGGTCTCCGGCAACACCACCATGGCCCATCTTCTACTTCAAATTGAACCACGCTATATCCGACGTGAACCTTACATT
>JASFKE010000321.1:0-5489 GCA_050118795.1 Desulfobacteraceae bacterium
GCTGAAAATGGACCCAAAGGCCGCTACTGAAGAGCGGCTGTTGGAGCTGGCCAAGGGATTTCCGACGCTTCACAAAATGGGGCAGATCATCGCGCGCCATCCCCATATCGACCCTGCGGTCAAACAGTGGCTCATCCATCTGGAAAACGGCCGCTACGGCACCACACCCAAGGGCCTTTTGGACCAGATCCACGGCCATCTCGAACAGACCGGCGAACGGGACCGTCTTTGCATCGGCTCTACGATCCTGTGTGAGGCCAGCGTGGGCGCCGTCATCCCCTTTCATTGGACGCATCGCCGATCCCGAAACCGGGCTCAGGGGGTTTTCAAGATCCTCAAGCCCAATATGTCAAAGCACCTGGACGAAGAGTTGACCATCCTGGAAGAGACGGCCGCCTTTTTTGAGGCCAACCGGGCTCGATACCCTCTCAAGGACTTTAGATTCTTGGAAATATTTCAGGATGTGCGCCGGATGCTGGTCACAGAGATCGACCTGGCGTCCGAACAGGCCCATCTGGATGAAGCCGCCCGCTTTTATAAGGATATGGCCGGCATTCGCACTCCCCGGCGGTTGCGCTACAGCACCGACACCGTGACCGCCATGGAGTATCTGCAGGGCCCTAAAATCACCGATGCGGTCTTGAACCCGGAACAGCGCCGTCGCTGCGCCGCCCTCTTGTTCGAGGCATTGGTTTGCAAACCCCTGTTTGCCAGGAACGAACCGGCCCTGTTTCACGGCGACCCCCATGCCGGCAACATTCTGGCGGTTTTCGATAGTGCTGGGGAGACCCCCCGGATCGGCCTGTTGGACTGGAGCCTGGCCGGCCGGCTGACCAAGGGCGACCGGGTCAAGATCATCCAATTGCTGCTGGCCATAATGAGGCAGGATTGGGGTGCGGTTTCACGTTGCGTACAAGCCATAACCACCGCCACCGGCCGTGGAGACGCCATATCGCACCAGCGACTGCACAAACTGGTCGTTGAATTGATGGGATCTTTCCGGTTCGATGGTCCGGCCCTGATCAAAAAGAGCTTCCGGCTTCTGGAGAAGCTCTCCTGTGAAGGGTTGGTCTTGCCGCCCGACTTGATGCTTTTCCAAAAATCGCTCTTCACCCTCGAAGGCGTGCTCCACGACCTGTGGCCCGCATTCGACATGGACGCCGCCGTGATCCGGTATCTCACCGCCCTGGTGATCCAGGAGATCCCGATGCGGATGGGCGGCCTGCTCTTTCCCATGGCCGATCAGCCCGAAAACTATCCCAGTATGATATCCAATTCAGAACTTCAATCCTTATTGATACATCCATTTGCCGCCGCTGTGAAATCCGGTACCGAGACCTTCATTGCCGCTTTTATGCAGTGGGGTGGAGTCTTCGGTATCCCTTTTTACCCCGCGCCGGCCCCGATAAAAGTGCAGGAGAAAAAGGGTAAATAGCCCAACCTTTCTAAAGCTGGTTCACCGGAAATGAGCGCCTGGGAATATCCCCTCTTTTTTTCAGCCTTCAATTGAGTTATAAAAAAACAAGGTGATCCGGCCGAACATAAAAGCCTTTGTTGCCCGATGGGTTACCCGGGATACGTCGGCATCAGCAGCCGCAGGTTGTCTGCCGCGGCCCCTGGCACTGTTCGGCGGTGCCCTTCTCTGCGCTTTCCACAAGACCACAGCCCTTGCAACCGTCGATTTTTGTAACGGTTTATTTAATAACCGCTAAAGAACGGAGGTCCAGCCATGGCAGAAAATAAGTGGGTGTATCGTTTTGATGAGTTAAACCAGGCCGAAGAGCATGTGGGTGGTCAGTGGGATGGGGTACGCGGTCTTTTCGGCGGCAAGGGCGCCAACCTTGCCGATATGCTGCGCATCGGCCTGCCCGTGCCACCGGGCTTTATCATCACCACAGAGGCCTGCAACGCATACCTGCAGGCCGGCGGGGTCTTTCCCCAGGGGATGTGGCAGCAGGAGACCGAGGCCCTGGCGTTCATAGAGAACGCCACTGGCAAGCGTTTCGGGGACCAGGAGAACCCGCTGCTGGTATCCTGCCGGTCGGGGGCCAAATTTTCCATGCCGGGCATGATGGACACGGTGCTCAACATCGGGCTGAACGATGAGACCTGCCAGGGGATGATCAAACTCACCGGGGACGAACGTTTCGTCTTCGATGCCTATCGCCGGCTGATCCAAATGTTCGGTGCGGTGGTCATGGGCATCGGCGACGAGGCCTTCGAAACGGTTCTCGAAAAGGCCCGGCACAAAGCCAATGTCAAGCTCGACACCGAGCTCGGAGCCGGGCAGTGGAGGGCGGTGACCGAGCAGTTCAAGACCATTTTCCGCAGCCATACCCAGGTGGACTTCCCCCAGGACCCGGTGGAGCAGCTCAAGATGGCCACCGAGGCGGTTTTCAAAAGCTGGAACGGCAAACGCGCCGTGGATTACCGCAACGCCGCCGGCATCGCCCACGATCTGGGCACGGCGGTCAATATCGTAACCATGGTTTTCGGCAACATGGGCGAAGATTCGGCCACCGGGGTGGCCATGACCCGCAACGGCTCCACCGGCGAGCCTAAAATCGAGGGCGACTACCTGGTCAACGCCCAGGGCGAGGATGTGGTCGCCGGCATCCGCATGACCCATGACATTAACCAGATGGCCGAGGAGATCCCGGCGGCCTTCGAAGAGTTGCAGCAGATCTCCACCAAATTGGAGCAGCACTACCGGGAGATGCAGGATATCGAGTTCACCATTGAAAAGGGCAAACTGTGGATGCTGCAAACCCGGGACGGCAAGCGTACCGCCCAGGCGGCCGTGCGCATCGCGGTGGACATGGCCCGTGAGGGGTGCATCACCAAGGAGGAGGCCGTCTGCAGGGTCTCTCCGGAACAGGTGGATTTTTTCCTGCACCCCCAGTTCGATCCGGCGGCCATCGCCCAGGCCCACAGCGAAGGCCGATGCGTGGCCCGGGGCCTCAATGTTTCACCGGGCGCGGCCTATGGTGTGGTGGCTTTCGACGCCGATCTGGCCGAGGCGTGGGCCAAGACGGACGGTAAAGAGGTGATCATGGTCCGGCCGGAGACCAAACCCGATGACGTCCATGGCATGCTGGCCGCCCGTGGGATTCTCACCACCCGTGGCGGCCGCACCAGCCACGCCGCCCTGGTGGCCCGGCAGTTCGGCAAACCGGCGGTGGTGGGCGTGACCGCCCTGCAGATCGATCTGAACCGGCGCGAGATGGCGGTGGGCCGGCACACCATCCGGGAGGGGGATTGGATCTCCATCGACGGCAACACCGGGGATGTCTTCCTGGACCGGCTGGGGACCATGGTGCCGGATATTCAAGACCCCTGGCTCATCGAGCTGCTGGGATGGGCCGACGCGTATCGCACCCTGGGCGTCTGGGCCAATGCCGACTATCCGGATGATGCCAGCCGCGCCCTGGAATACGGCGCCCAGGGCATCGGATTGTGCCGCTCCGAACATATGTTCTTCGAAACCGAGCGCCTGCCGCTGTTTCAGCAGATGATCATGGCCGATCTGCCCGTGGATCAGCGGGCGGCCCTGGACGCCCTGCTGCCTTTCCAGCGGGAGGACTTCTCCGGTCTTTTCCGGGTGATGGACGGCCTGCCGGTGATCATCCGGCTCATCGATCCGCCTCTGCACGAATTTCTGCCCGATCTGGTGGAGCTGGTGCTGGAGCTGACCGATCTCAAACTGCGGATCCGGGAATCGGGAACCCTGGTGCAAATCGATGAGATCCTCAAGGAGATCCGGGTCAAGGAGCGCCTGCGCAGCAGGGCCGCCAGGTTGGATGAGCAGAATCCCATGCTGGGGTTGCGCGGGGTGCGGCTGGGCATCCACATCCCCGAGTTGACCAAGATGCAGGTCCGGGCTATTTTCGAAGCGGCCTGCCAGGTCGCCAGGGAAGGAACGGAGGTCTTTCCCAAGGTCATGATTCCCCTGACCGCCCATGCCAACGAGCTAAAGATCCAGCGACAGAGTCTCGAAGAGGAGGCCCGAAAGGTCATGGAGGAACAAAATACCGAAATCAATTATAAGTTCGGCACCATGATCGAGCTTCCGCGGGCGGCGCTGACCGCCGACCAGATCGCCGCCCATGCCGAATTCTTCTCATATGGCACCAACGATCTGACCCAGACCACCTTCGGCATCTCGAGGGACGATGCCGAAGCGGGATTTTTAATCGAATATATGGAGCGGCACATTCTGCCCGACAACCCCTTTGCCACCCTGGACCACGACGGCGTGGGCCAGTTGATGCGCATGGGTATCGAAAAGGGACGCAGCGTGCGCCCCGGGTTGGAGTGCGGCATCTGCGGCGAACACGGCGGTGATCCACGCTCCATCGCCATTTGCCACGAACTGGGGCTCGACTATGTCTCCTGCTCGCCTTTCCGTGTGCCCATTGCGCGCCTGGCGGCAGCCCATGCGGCGTTGAAATCCAAACAGAGCTCAACGTCCTGACACGAATCACTATTTTCGGAGGATATCATGACCAGTCAGGTTTTCTTCATGGATTTTCGGGCCGACCTGCAGCGCAATATTATGGCCAAGCTGGACAGCCTGCTGACGGCCGCAGGCCTGGCCAAGATCGTCGACCACCGGGATCTGACGGCGCTCAAAATACACTTCGGCGAACTGGGCAATGCGGCCTTTATCCGGCCCATTTACCTGCGCAACGTGGTGGCCGCCGTCAAGCAGGCCGGCGGGGTGCCCTTTCTCACCGATGCCAACACCCTGTATGCCGGCACCCGCAGCGATGCCCCCCATCATCTGACCACCGCCATCCGGAATGGATTCGCCTACGCCGTGGTGGAGGCGCCCCTGGTGATCGCCGACGGATTGCGCGGCAAGTCCGAAGCGGCCGTAAAGGTGCACGGCCGGCATTTCGAAAACGTCTATGTCGGCCGTGAGATCGTGGAGGCCGATGCATTTATCTCCGTGGCGCACTTCAAAGGCCATGAGCTTTTCGGTTTCGGCGGGGCCATCAAGAACACCGGCATGGGCTGCGGATCGCGCAAGGGCAAGCTGGCCATGCACTCCAATGTCTCTCCCCAGGTCATGGCCGAAAACTGCATCGCCTGCGGGGAGTGTGTAGATCATTGCTCCCAGAACGCCCTGACGGTGGTGGAAGAGAGCGCCGTGGTGGATGAAGACAGATGCATCGGCTGCGGCGAATGCATCCTTGTTTGCGCCAACCAAGCCATCCAGATCCAATGGGACAAAGAGATCCCCACCCTTCTCGAGGGCGTGGTGGAATACACCGTCGGCGTCTTAAAAGACAAGGCTGGAAAGGCCCTCTTTGTCAACTTCATCACCGACGTGTCGCCGGCCTGCGACTGTTACCCGACCAACGATGCCCCCATCGTGAAAAACATCGGCGTGGCGGCCTCCACGGACCCGGTGGCCATCGACCAAGCCAGCGTGGACCTGGTCAATGCCGAGCCCGCCCTGGCTGGCACCCGGCTGCAGGTCAACA
>JASFKE010000322.1:0-5489 GCA_050118795.1 Desulfobacteraceae bacterium
CGTGCCCGGATCGACACCCGGCACCCCACCTATCAGAACGCCGTGGCCATGCTGGGCCATCTCCAGGTACTTGGCCCCTTCCTGGATGGCCATGGCGCCGGCCACCTGACTCATGGGCTTGAGCAGTGGCAGGGAACCATCGGCTTTTTGGATGGTTTCGTAGGCCACATTGATGCTCTTGGTTTCGATCAGCGCTTCGGCCAAGGCTTTGGATGTGGCCAGATGAAGATAAGAGAAGTAAATCTGATCCTTTTGAAGCAATCCATATTCGGCCGGCTGGGGTTCCTTGACCCGGAGGATCATCTCCGCGCGTTGGAATATGGTTGTCGCTGAATCGACAACGTCAGCACCGGCCTGAAGGTACTCTGCATCCGCAAAGCCACTGGCACTGCCGGCCTCCGTTTCGACCAGCACGGCGTGGCCATTTTGCTTCAGGATTTCAACACCGGCCGGAGTGATGGCGACCCGGTTTTCATCGCTCTTGATCTCTTTGGTAATGCCTACAATCATTGTGCACCTTCTTTCTGAAATCGATACAGGTTGAAAAACGCACGCTTTACCCTCGAGCAGTAAGATTAAAGCAGATCTTCAATGGGTGTGTACTCAAGGTCGAAGGCATCGGCCACCGCTTTGTAGGTCACCTTACCGTTGATGACGTTGGCACCCAGTTTTATCTCCTTGTTCTCCTGCATGGCCTTTTCCCATCCCTTGTTTGCGATCTCCACGGCATAGGGCAGTGTGGCGTTGGTCAATGCCATGGTAGAGGTTCGGGGCACCGCACCTGGCATGTTGGCCACGCAGTAGTGGACCACGCCGTCGACAACATATATGGGATCGCCGTGGGTGGTGGCTTTGGAGGTTTCAAAACAGCCGCCCTGGTCGATGGCCACATCCACTAGAACGGATCCCGGTTTCATGGTTTTGAGCATTTCACGGGTAATCAGCTTGGGGGCCTTTGCGCCGGTAACCAGAACGGCGCCGACCACCACATCGGCCCTTTGAATCAGTTCACGGAGGGTTGCCGGGCTGGAGAACAGGTTAAAGCAGTTGGCCGGCATCACATCGCTCAGATAGCGCAAACGATCCAGGTTCATATCCAGTATGTACACCTTGGCGCCTAGCCCGCAGGCCATCTTGGCGGCATTGATACCGACAATACCACCACCGATGACCACAACGTTGCCCGGGTCGACTCCCGGCACACCACCGAGCAGGACCCCATGGCCGCCCTGGGCCATCTCCAGGTATTTGGCACCTTGCTGGATAGCCATGCGCCCGGCCACCTCGCTCATGGGTGTCAACAGAGGCAGCGAGCCATCCTCTTTTTGAATGGTCTCATAGGCAATGCAAACGCCTTTGCTTTTGATCAGCGCATGGGTCAGTTCCTGGGCGGGCGCCAGGTGTAGATAGGTAAAGACAATCTGACCTTCGCGGATCAAATCATATTCCGGCGCCAGTGGTTCTTTGACGTGCATGACCATATCGGAACGGTCAAAAATCTCTTTAGCTGTCCCAACGATCTCGGCACCGGCCTTGATGTACGCCTGGTCTTCAAATCCGCTGCCGACACCCGCTGTTTTTTCAACCAGCATCGTATGTCCGTTCTGAATCATCACCTCCACACCTGCAGGTGTCATGCACACGCGATTCTCTTCGGCCTTGATCTCCTTTAAAATCCCTACGATCATGATATCCTCCTTACGGTTATGTGAATAGGTTGGGAATAGATAACGATGTTTACCGAAGTAGTATGGCAAAAGGCTTGCCAAATAGGGCACGTCAATCCAGAAAGTGGATAGCGGAAAGGTACTTGAAGCCAAGACGAGTTATTTTGCTAAAAATACAAAACCTTACAAAATAAGAAAATGTGGCTGAAAATGAATGTACGGGAAAATGTGGTTCAGCTTTACCTGTTTTTCAAATGGTGAAACGAAGCACTGTGGCAATAAAAATTACCACTATTGATTAAATACAAAGCCTAACTATATAATAAAATTAATATTATATTGATTGGTAATATAATATTCCATATGGTTCGTTATGTTGCCATTGTACAATGTGGCTACTGGATCTCCTTTTCAGCACCGTGCCTGAAGTTCGTCTGATCGCTCTGCCCCCTGGAGGATATGTCACTGGAAAATAGTGGATTTTTTCATATCTTTGCGGAGCAAGTCAAGCCCATAATCGCATATTTAATACGGTATTCATATCGATACAATAGCGTACCTGCCGGTGTATGGATTATCCCAATTGGGTGAACTCCCTTGTCTTTTGCCACAGGTTGGCATAGTGTCGGCTCGGTTCTTCAGCGTGGTCATCTTCGAGAGGTTTAGCTTTGAGAGTCATTATTTCCAATAAATTGCGGCTTTCCAATGTACCGGAAAACATTCGATCCCTGCTCATGGAGCAACTGCAATTTGTAAATCCAAAATGGATCGAAAACAATCGCATGGGGCGTTGGAACAAAGGCACACCGAAACAGTTAAAGTACTATCGGAAACTGCCGGGTGGAGGGCTTTCCATTCCCCGAGGTTATATGCGCCAGATCTATCTGTTGTGCCGCCGTCACGACGAAGCGCTTGAGATCGAGGATCGCCGTCGCATCAAAGCCCAGATCGATTTTCCATTTAAGGGGCAGCTCAAACCGTTTCAGCAAAATGCCGTTGATGTCATGCTGGCCAAGGATTTTGGCACATTGAGCGCGCCCACCGGCAGCGGTAAAACGGTTATGGCCCTGAACATGATATCCAGGCGCAGGCAACCGACCCTGGTGATTGTGCATACCAAGGAGCTGGCCGCACAGTGGATGGAACGAATCCGGACATTTCTCAACATCGACCATGATGATATCGGTTATATCGGTGGCGGCCGCAAGCGTATTTCCTGCGGCATCACCGTGGCGATGGTTCAATCACTTTATAAATGCGCCAGAGAGGTGGCTCCCGGGATCGGCCACCTGGTCGTGGATGAATGTCACAGAGCGCCAAGCCGGACATTTACGGAGGCCGTTACAGCGTTTGACGCCCAATATATGTTGGGACTTTCGGCCACGCCATGGCGCCGGGACAAATTGTCAAAATTGATTTTCTGGCATCTCGGCGATGTGCATCACGAGGTGAGCAAATCGCATCTGGTGGAAAAAGGCCATATTCTGGACATCGAGGTGTTGGTTCGCAATACGCAATTCAAGCCTTATTACGACCCGGTCAACGAGTATAGCAAAATGCTTTCTGAATTGACCGTCAACGATGATCGCAATCGATTAATAGCGGCCGACATTGCGTCTGAAATAGAGACAGGACCGGCAGATGGCCTATGTCTGGTATTGTCGGATCGCAAACGCCATTGCGAAACCCTTCGCACGATATTAAAGCACAAACACCATCTGGAAGCCGGACTGATTACCGGTGATGTCGGCATGGCCCAGCGCCAACAGGTATTGCAGCAGCTAAACCGCGCCCAGTTTCGCGTTTTAATTGCCACCGGCCAGCTGGTGGGTGAGGGCTTTGACCACCCCGGTCTCACCTCTTTGTTTCTGACAACGCCGATAAGGTTCAGCGGTCGTGTCATACAGTATCTCGGCAGGGTTTTACGGCCCGTCGAAGGTATTGAAAAGGCACGGATCTTCGACTATGTCGACATCCACGTACAACCCCTGGCGGCCGCTGCAAAGGCGCGTCAAAGCGTATATTGCGCCCAAGGGCACTCCTGATATAAAACCCGACAATACGATGGTAATATAAAACAGTGGCACACTAGGGTCGTAAGTGTTTCAGTTATATGGCGGGGTGGTAAATAATATTGATGGTGCGGCAGGGTAAAACAAGCGCGGAATAGCGGCCGTTAAGATCCAACAGCTTGAAGGGTTTTATGGCGGCTCCAAAATTCCGCTGCCATAAGCGGTCATTATGAAGGCCACAGAGTATTGATATTAAGCAGCAATTGGGGTTTAAACCTATCCGCCACCCCACGCTTGTTAGCACTTTGATTTGGAAACTTCTCCCGTGGTATAGTGATTTAAAAGATGCTCAATCTTACGTTTCTGCTGGGTTGTCAATTCTTCAAATTGAACTGCCATGCGTTTCATGGAAAGGATGTTAAACGGCTCGTCATCAGACAGGGCGGTATCATCTACCGGTACGAACGGCAGGCGGCTGAGGTGAAAGTCTTTTTCGGCAAATACAATATCCAATTCCCTATTATCGGCCAATTTTGCTTCGTTTTCGATGTAGTTGAACGACAACCCATTGCGGCTTATCTCGATGATTTCTCCCATTTTAAGCGGATTGGATTTGATGATAGCGAAAGCGATCTCCCCGTTACTCATCTTTTCAATGTGCTTTAACTTGTGGTTTTCTGAGCGTACAACTGCAAATACACGATTTTTCACAAAATAGCGTTTATGTTCTCTTCGATCTTGATCGTCCATCATTGGAATCATATCTTCATCCTCCAAAGTCGGAAGTTGATAGTGGCGGGTTTCGCGCTTTTATGTACGGTCTATGTATTGCCGCGGTAAAGTACAGGGCCACGGGGGCATACGCTATGCGTATGATTGCCGGCGTTAAATGCGGACTTGTACCTGCGAATTGAGCATGGAATAGAGAGCTGATTTTCAAGCATTAGACAATATACTATAGAAAACATACTTTATAACGGAGCTGTTTTCTCAGCACATGCTCGATTAAGTCAGCAGCAAGATCAAGTAGGTGTTATTAATCTAAGAATAATGGGTAAGGGCTAAATCTGTCAAGGAGAAAATAGAGTTTGACTAAATGAAGATCTTCTCATTTTTTATGGCGGTAGTCAGAAAAAAAGCGCCGACGCCTGCAAAGGCTCTCTTGCACGCCCCGGCCTCTTGGGGATCTATAACATCGCCCATGGGGCGATCTGATTTAACCGATCGCCCCCCCACCTGCGGTTGTGGGCTGCATCCTGATCATTGCACTGTGATGCGCTTTATCTGAACAGGAGTGACGGGAACGTCCCGATGCCCGGACTTGGTTCCAGTCGATACGTTTTCAATGGCCTTTACCACCTCCATCCCTTTGGTGACCCTGCCGAACACACAATACCCCCAACCTCGAGCTGTCTTTGCCTTATGGTCGAGAAATGTGTTGTCTTTGACATTGATGAAAAATTGGGATGTGGCCGAATGCGGCACATTGGTTCTGGCCATTGCAATGGTGCCGACCTTATTTTTCAAGCCGTTGTCGGCTTCATTTTGAATCGCAGGACTTGTGGTTTTTTGTTTCATCTCCTGTGTAAAGCCGCCTCCCTGGATCATGAAATTTTTGATGACGCGATGGAAAATGGTGCCGTCATAAAAGCCTTTTTTTACATACTCCAGGAAATTGGCCACGGTCTCCGGGGCTGCTTTTGCATCAAGCTCGATGATAATGGTACCCTTGGAGGTTTCCATTTGCACACGAGGATTCTCCTGGGCCAGGGCAGGGCAGGTGATGGAGACGATTAAAGCGACGATAAGT
>JASFKE010000323.1:0-5488 GCA_050118795.1 Desulfobacteraceae bacterium
CTTCGGTAAAGACAATTTGGCCCTTGTGTTTGGCGATGATGTCGATCTCCCCGGCGTGGGTTCTGAAATTGCGTTCGATAATTTTATAGCCGTTTTTTTTCAGATGCTCTGCGGCGAGCTCTTCCCCTTGCAAACCGAAGTGCTGTTTTCGATTAACCATGGGAGGTTTTCCCAAGCGGTGCTGTTTCAGCGCATAAGTGTTCGCGCACCCCCCTGAAACTGCGGCGATGGATCAGGCAGGGGCCGTGGCTTTCGATGGCTGCTTTATGGGCTTTGGTGGGGTAGCCTTTATGTCGATCGAATCCGTATTGGGGATAGTCTTCGTGATAGCGATGCATTAAGCTGTCGCGGCTCACTTTGGCCACTATGGAGGCCGCCGCGATGGATACGCTGCGACTATCCCCTTTGACAATGGGCTGCTGGGGCAACAAAGAGGGAATATTGAAGTTGCCGTCGATGATGAGGACGTCGGGCTGTGGCCTTAAATTGGCCACCGCCATGGCCATGGAGAGCTTAGCCGCCTGAAGGATGTTGATGCGGTCTATCTCCACTGTATCGACGATACCGATGCCGATCGATGTAGATTCGGCATAGATATGCTCGTACAAAAGCGCTCTTTTTCTCTGGGTGAGTCTCTTGGAGTCGGTAATGCCCGCGCCGTCGAAACCTGTGGGCAGCACCACCGCTGCGGATACAACAGGACCGGCCAGGGGACCCCGGCCGGCCTCGTCAATTCCGGCGATTTTACCATAACCGTCATCGGTTAATGCTTTTTCAAACGCCCAAAGATCTGCATTCATAAGCGGTGCACCATAAGGGTAACAAAACAAATTGTGCTCTAAAGGTGCTACACCATAGCTGCACTCAGGCTATTAGTTCAAGCGTTTTTCGCGAATACGGGCTGCTTTGCCGCGCAGTTTACGCAGGTAGTAAATCTTGGCCCGGCGTACCCGTCCGCGGGTGACAATTTCGACCCTGTCGATGATGGGGGAGTGCATGGGGAAATTTCTTTCCACACCCACACCATAGGAGACTTTACGGACAGTAAAGGTGGCGTTGATGCCCCCTTTCTTTTTAGAGATGACCACGCCTTGGAACACCTGGACACGCTCTTTGTCCCCTTCACGGATCTTTACGTGCACGCGTACGGTGTCGCCGGCTGCAAAGGCCGGCATATCAAGACGCATCTGCTCTCGTTCCAGTCGTTTGATGATTTCCATGGTCTGTTTTCCCCCTTCATGGGGCTGCTTCATTTGGGTTGTATCCTGTCTGAATACCCTGTTCGAAATGGCTGAAGCGCCCCTTTTACGCTAGGCGTTATTTAAATAATATTTTTTCGTCACCCTCTGCGGGATTGTCCGGTTTATAGATCATAACGTTTAAAGTATAAAGCTCTAAATTGATGGTTATATGCCAACGCTCAACTTCCCATGATACGGTCAAGGATTATCGAGGCTGCCGATCGTACCGCCAGATGGTTATACGCCCCTTTTCCGTTGATCGGCGCCAATCGGTAATCTGCCCTCTCCATCACCTCCGGGGCCAGCCCCCATGCGGTTCCAAACAAGAGCAAAATGGGCCGTTGGCCATTTGCCAGCTCCCTGATGGCGGCGTAGCTCAAGTCACTATTGTCCATCCTGGCGCTTGTGACCACCACGTGGGGCCTTTGCCCCGTACCGGCTTTCATCTCCGCCAGCACATCGGCCAGGGACGGTTTTAACCGGATCAATGCCAAAGCGGCCTTGCGGTCCGGATTATATTTCGCCCCCGTGCCGGTTACCCAATGGCCGATGATGCGCTGAACCAGTACCTGCTGGTCCTCCAATGGTGTAACGACATAGAACGCTTTGACACCGTAGGTCTTTGACGCCCTGGAAATATCGTGCAGATCAAGCGAGGTGACGGCCGCCGTTATGGTTTCGCCGTTTTTATCCACCACCGGGTGATGGATCAGTGCTACCGTCACGTGGGGTGCGGATAAGTCGTTCAATTTCCTGCCGCCATTTTTTTAGAAGTGCCCTATCGCTGCTGTCTATCGGCTTTTTACGCAACAGATCGGGCCTTCGGACCAGGGTGCGCATCAACGCATCTGCCTGTCGCCACCTTGCTATCATATCATGGTGCCCTGTCAATAGTACCTCGGGCACCGCCTTGCCTTTAAATTCCGGCGGCCGCGTATAGTGGCCGTGATCGAGTCGTTGCTCCTCAAAAGAGTCCTGACCGGCTGAAGCTTCATTTCCCAAAGCACCGGGCAATAAGCGCGTCACTGTGTCCATGACCACCATGGCCGGCAATTCACCGCCGGTGAGCACGAAATCCCCGATAGAAATTTCCAGATCGACAAACTGCTCTGTAAAACGTTCGTCGATCCCTTCGTAGCGTCCGCACACCAGGATTAGCGCATCGTGGCCCGCCAACGTTTTGGCCATTGTCTGGTCGAACCGTCTCCCCTGGGGTGAGAGCAAGATCGTTGGTGCTGACGGTGCCGTTTGTCGGGCCGCTTCAATGGCGGCGGCCAGCGGTTCGGGTTTCATGACCATGCCGCACCCGCCACCGTACGGCCGGTCGTCCGTGACCCGATGCCGCCCTTTGGCATAGTCCCGGATATTAATGGCTGTGGGCACGATGATGCCCTCGGCCGCTGCGCGTCGCATGATGCCATTATCCCAAAACGCTTGAAGAAGCTCCGGGAAAATGGTGAGCGCTACAAATTTCATAACGGTTAAATCAAGCCTTCCGGCAGCACAACGCTCATCCGCTTTGCGGCCATGTCCACTTCGATGATCACCGAGGAGATGGCCGGCAGCAGAATCTCTTTGACCGGGTAGTCGTTCGGTGTTTTTACGACATAAACGTCATTGGCACCCGTGGTTATGATTTCCGTTATTTGACCCAGATATTCATCGTCTGGGCCGTAAACCGCCATACCGATAAGATCGATCCAGTAATAGGTATCGTCTTCCAGCGGCGGCAAACTTTTTCTGGCTATCCAAATGGTCCAGCCGACAAGCGCTTGGGCCTGGGTTCGGGTCGTAACATCCTTTAACGCTAATCGGAGAGTGTTTTTATGGGGTTTTGCCCATAAGACCCTAAAACGCTGTTCAGATCCTGATGGATCAACCAGAAGGAGCTCTTCTTTGTCCGTGTAATATCGGGTGGACTCTGCATAAGAGTAGACTTTAACCACGCCACCGATACCGTGGGCGGAAACAATCTTGCCAATTCGGACGAGATCGTCACGTCTACTCGAGGATTTTAATTGGTCCAACGGCAGCTCGACGCCTATCAGGCTGTTTGTGCTGTCTGGGTGTTTGCCGCCTCTTTTTTCAACAGGCTTTTTACGGTGTCTGTCGGTTTGGCCCCCTGTCCCAACCAATACTCAATCCGCTCGGATTTAAGCGTTACTTCAGCCGGCTCTTTCAGCGGATTGTAAGTGCCGACATTTTCAAGAAACCTGCCGTCACGGGGGCTTTCGCAGTCTGCCACCACAATCCGGTAAAATGGGCGTTTTTTAGCACCGTGCCGTGCCAATCTGATTTTTACTGACATTACCTCACTCTCCTTTAGAAAGGCAGCATACCACGACCCAGTCCGCGCATTCCGCCTTTGTTCAATTTCTTCATCATTTTCATGACCTGGGTATAGTTTTTGAGTAATTGGTTGACATCCTGCACTTTGGTGCCGCTGCCTTTGGCAATTCGTCTGCGACGGCTGCCGTTTATGATGCTGTGGCGGCGCCTCTCGTGAGGCGTCATTGAGTTGATAATGGCCTCGATACGCACCAGTTGTCTGTCATCAACCTCAAAATTTTTCATCTGCTTCAATTTACCCATGCCGGGAATCATACCCATGATATCGGATAGGGATCCCATTTTACGTACCTGGGCCATCTGATCTCGAAAATCCTCCAGGGTAAATTGATTTTTTCGCAGCTTTTTTTCAAGCGCGGCCGCTTGTTTGGCGTCGACCACCTCCTGGGCCTTCTCAATCATGGAGAGCACATCGCCCATGCCCAAGATACGCGACGCCATGCGATCCGGATGAAAGACTTCGAATTCGTTGAGTTTTTCACCCACGCCGATGAATTTGATCGGCTTTTGGGTGATCGACTTGATGGACAGGGCCGCGCCACCGCGGGCGTCACCGTCCATTTTGGTCAATACAACACCGCCGATGCCCAATGAATCATCGAACGATTTCGACATGTTGACGGCATCCTGGCCCGTCATGGCATCGGCTACAAGCAAAATATCCGAAGGCTGAACAGCCCCTTTGATACGCTGCAGTTCCCCCATCAATTCATCGTCGATATGAAGCCGGCCTGCGGTGTCCAACAAAACAACGTCGCAACCCTCTTTTTGAGCGGCTACCCGCGCCCGTTGACAGATATCCACCGGGTCCATATCCGTATTTGACGCAAACACGGGGACCTCGATCTGGTCGCCCAGTTTCTGTAACTGATCGATGGCCGCCGGGCGATAGACATCCGCCGGTACCAGGTATGGCTTGCGGCCGTTTTTACGCAGATAGATCGCAAGCTTACCACTGGTAGTTGTCTTACCGGCACCTTGGAGGCCTACCATCATAATGGCCACCGGATGTGTGCCCGAAAGGTTGAGCTCTTCACTTTGGCCGCCCATCAGATCGGTCAGCGCTTCGTTGACAATCTTGACGACCTGCTGGCCCGGCGTCAAGCTGGTCATGACCTCTTGGCCCAGGGAGCGCTCTTTTATACCGGCAATGAATTGTTTGACCACCTTAAAATGGACATCGGCTTCCAGCAGCGCCATGCGCACTTCACGCAACCCGTCGGAAATATTTTTTTCCGTCAGGGTGCCGTGGCCCTTGAGACGTTTAAAGACCCCATCCAGTTTGTCGCTTAAGTTATCAAACATTTTTACTTGCGTCCAACACAATAAAACCTTGAAAGTAAACTGATATAAATGATATGTCAAGCAAAACAATACGGCAGCCGTAAAGTCACCGTTCACTCACCACGGTTATCAACCGGCCGTGGTATATCACCATTCGATATATGGGGCAAGCCTTCAAAACAATGGTCAAAACAGATATCAAATCCCTGAGCCGCGAGGAGCTTACCCAATGGTTGATCGAAAACGGTGTACGTCCCTTTCGGGCCGATCAAATTCTTAAATGGCTCTATTTGCGGCTGGCCCATAGCTTTGATGGGATGACGGACCTGAGCAAGGAGCTCCGGACTCGGTTAAAACAGCATTTTGTGATCTCCCGCATGTCGGTGGAGCAGATGCTGACCGCCAAAGACGGAACACGTAAGTATCTGTTTCAACTCGAAGACGACAACACTATCGAAAGCGTGCTGATCCCCGAAAAGAACCATTATACCCTGTGCGTCTCCAGCCAGGTCGGCTGCGCCCAGGGATGTCGTTTCTGCCTGACCGGTGCCGGCGGATTGGTGCGCAATCTTACCAGCGCGGAAATTGTAGGCCAGATCTGGGAGATCCGCAAA
>JASFKE010000324.1:0-5473 GCA_050118795.1 Desulfobacteraceae bacterium
CCGATGCTAAAATCAGCCACTCCATCTGCCCTGAGTGCATGCAAAAACTTTATCCCGAGTATGTCCCCCCCAAACCGGACAAGGGTTGAATCCGGGAGCTGACGGTCCCCGCCATAGGGTTGACCGCCCCCATCGATGCAAAAATATTTAGCCCAAGTTCGCTAAAAATATTGGCTGGAAGGCAATATTTGAGCCTTATTTACCGGTCATACAACTATAACCAACTGTAAATATTGAATGTAGCCTTTAAATTTACCAATGATCCTGTCACCATCCTCTGGTACAGATCGTGAACAAAAAAAGCCACAAAGACTCCTTCTCGCTAGAAAAGAAAAACCTTCATGGCTTTTTTAGGTATCAAAGTGCTCTCTTTCATCAGGAATAATGCCTGGGCCACCTTTCCGGACAGTTTGTCCGGGGCAGGTGATAATCTGGCAAGGGGCCACTCGGGGTAGCGGCGGGGGGAGCTCTTCATTCCGGTGGATTGTCCGGCCGCCGCGTTGATGTTGAGGATGCGAAACTGGGACAGATCGATTTTACCCTGCGCCGCCATACGCTCCAATGTGCCGGTGCGCACAGTGCCGGCATCTGCTTTATGGGTGCCGACAGCATATACCACGGCATCATGGGTGCCTGCGAAAGAGAGGGACTTAAAGTCCTTTTGAGGGCTTATCCCCTCTGCCGCCATCTGCCGCCACGCCATGCGCCCCCCCCTGGGGGCTCTTTTTCACCGCCATAAAATCCTTGCCGCGCAAATCTTTGAGGGTCCTGATGTCGGCTCGGTACGCCTGGGTAAAGACGACCCCGCCGAGCAATGTATGATCGCCGCCGGCCATCTTTCTGGCGACCGTTGATTCATTTAAAAATCCCCTTGTGCGTCTTCGCTGCGGGCGGTGTCCGGTATCAGACCATGGCAGACGGTACTATCCGCCACAGCAGGGTTTTGATTTCAGCCAGAGAAAAAGGCTTGAACAGCCATCCGTCGATGGCACTATCGCCCATCATCCCCAACACTGCGGACCGTCTCAAGCCGGTCATGATCACCACCCGGGTTCCCGGATACTTGGACTTGATTTTGTTCCCCAGTTGGTATCCGTTGATGAACGGCATTTCATAGTCGCTCAGCACAACACTGCAGGGTGTTGTGCTTAACTTCAAAAGCGCCTGCACTCCATCATCGGCCGTGTACACGGTGAAGCCATTTATTCTCAACATGGTGGCCACCATTTTACGCATGACCGGGTCGTCGTCTACCACAAGGGCTGACAAGCTATGGGCGGCTGTGCGATTGTCGCCAGAATCCTTTACGTGCTGTTTGGTTTGAATCTTCTTCATTGGTCATTCTTTCTATCAACAATCTTGCGCCTGGTGCAATTGGCAAAATTGACCAATTACACTCTCCTGACTTGAGTACTGGTGCATACTTTCCAACCGGCATGGCTGGAGATGCATATAAATACCCACTTTTTTATGATTAAATAGAAAAAAGTGCCAATTGCGCTGAATGCGCTTTTCTACTACATAATGTGTCAGTATTCAGTTTTCCTGCTAAGGCACCCCCTGATCCTTTCTTTATTGATCTGATCCTTTTGCCTGCTTTTCAATATGTCGTTAGGGAGTGTCGCTGAGTCATCAAAGAAAAACGCTTTCCTCCCCTTTTTAGATGGGTGGAAAGTATATTGATTTGGTATTGGCCATTACCCGCATACCACCAAGGGCCTTTGAATGGTCACCAATTGGTAAGGAGGAGCCGAATGACTCACATTCAAGCATTCAACCATTACCGACGACCTTCCGGTCACTATGGGGCCCCCCGTCTGCAAACCGATACTTCAATGGACCTGTGGCTGTCCAACGGCCACCATGTGATGCTTGTGCAAAGGCGGGCCATTGAGCTGCAGGTTATGGTCGAGATGCTAAACGTTCTGGGCTATCGTGTCACTACGGCTAAAGATTGCGGCAAAGCGCTTTTGCGTTTTAGTCGCGAGCCCTGCGAGGTCGTCATCTGCGAGCTGGACATGCCGGATTTCAACGGTTTTCAGCTGGCACAGTTGATTCGCAAACATTCGCCCCGGACCCACATCCTGCTGATGACAGCATGCTGCCAGGCTGAGGTGGTGGATTACATGGACCGCGGCGTGGTGGACGGATGGCTCTTTAAACCGTTCCGGATTGATGCGATTAACGATATGCTTAAGGGTCTATTTGATTCCGAATAGTGGGCGGGATGGACAATTCAGCAAGCTGTGCTAAAAGCCTTGAACAATTGGTGGAAAAATGGCGTATGGAATTCCGGTCTCCTGCTTATTTTGAATTTAAGAAGCGGGTCATATCACACTATTTGTATACCCCCTGGCAATGGCGTATTTGACTAGCTCGGCGGTGTGCTTCAGGTTCAGCTTAGTGCGGATGTTGAAACGGTGGCGCTGGACGGTCCGCAGGCTGATAAAGAGCAATTCACCTATCCGGCGGTCGGTATGCCCATCAGCGATCAGCTTCAGCACTTCGCGTTCCCGACTGGTCAAGGGATCAGGGCGCAATGTATGGTTTCCCCGACATATGGCGATGATATCTTCTGAATGGGTGTTGACCAGGGTCGTCGACAGAAAAGTTCGGCCGGCACGAAGCCGAGCGATGGCAAGCAGCAATTCATTGCCGGTGTCCTCTTTAAGCAGATAACCGCTGGCGCCGGCCTCCAGGGCCATGGTTATAAACCCCTGGCCTTTATACATACTGAGCATTAAAATAGAGACCTCCGGATAGTGTTCCTTGATCTCCCGAGTGGCGTCGATACCCCCCAGCCCAGGCATGGCAATATCCATGATCACCATGTCGGGGATGGTTTTTTTTATCAGTTTCAACAACTGGTTCCCGTTACCTGCCTCGCCGATAACTTTAAGTCCTGGAACGGCCTCGATGATGTTGCAGATGCCTTCGCGCATCAAGGCATGATCGTCAGCCAGGATGATAGTGTAGTCGTTCATGGGACCCCCATTTGCTTTCATACGGGTAGGCTGATGGTAATGCAGGTGCCCTGCCCTGGCCGGCTCTGAATGGTCATTTGCCCGCCGATCATGCGGCTGCGTTCCTCTATGATCGACAGCCCCATGCCCTTTTTGCGGCCCTCGGGCCAAAGGATTTTTTGTATGGCAAAGCCCTTGCCATTGTCCTTTACCACTACCCGGATGGTGGATGCATCTTGATCTTCAATGGCCTTGATGGCAACCCGGGTGGCCCGGGCATGCTTGTTGATATTGGTCATAGCTTCCTGGATTATGCGATAAATGTTGATCTGGGTTTTATGGCTGACAACCCGTTCCAGGGCCTCGATATCGGTCTGGGTGCTGTACCCGCCACAATCGCCCAATTCACAAACCATCTGCTCTACGGCTGCCCTGAGACCTATTGCCTCCAGGGACGCCGGGTTCAGTCCGTGGATTAAGCGCCGCACGGTTTCGATAATCTGGTCAGCGAAGACCATCATTTCTCCACAGGACTGTTTTAAGCCGGGGTGGTCCAGGGGAAGTCGATCCTGAAGCTGCTTGATTCGCAGTTTCAACACATTGAGATCCTGGCCGGTTTGATCATGCAATTCCATGGCCATACGGCGATGTTCCTCCTCCTTGGCCATAAAAAGATGAGAAAACAGTTCGCGTAAGCTCTGTACGGTTTCGTAAAGCTGGGATTGCATATGAAGCCGATGCAGGGCCAGCCCCAATCGCATGGCCACCTGCTCCAGCATCTCCACTACCCACCGTGGGAACTTGTTCTCTCGATTATCGGCCACGTGGATCAATCCTGAAATGGTTTGATCGATGTTGATCGGGACCAGGGCCACCGATTCGTACCCCTCGGCGTTGCAGACATTGCGGGTGGGACCCAACTCCGCCTGCGGAACAGTAGCCATAAAACGGGTGGTGCCGTTGATAAAAAATGATCCGAAGTCTGTAAAATAGGATTTTTTGGAGTTGGTCATGCCTTTGATAACCTTGATACACAGGCACTGGTCGCTGTGCAGCACAAGCGGGCTCTCCTTTTCATAGAATTGTCTGCTGAACCCCTCATAAGCCTCGTAAGGAATGCGGCCGGCCTCGTCCCGGAGGCGGATCCCCACGGCGCTGCACTTGGTGTAATTTTTGATTTGCCGGACATAGGCTTCCAGCAATTGCTTTGCATCGGCAGCCTGCACAGCGATTTCCAAGCAATCGTGCAGCAAGCGCATGTTGTCGGAAATCCGGGCTTGTTCACTGAGATCCAAAATGATTACCCGAAATTCATCGCTGCATTTATTGCCGCGTGAAAAGGGCCGCAACTGGATTTGGGCAGGAAAGCGCCGGCCGCCGACCTGGACCATTTCAAGCTCTGCAACGTGCTGGTCCCTGGATTTAAGGCAATCGTGTATCAGATGATCGAAAGTGTCCCGGTCGCGGTGACGGATAAAGCGGGCCATGGAGCGGCCAAGCAGATCATTCTTGGGCTGGGACCCGTTTAACATGATGGCGGCAGCATGGTTCGCTTCACAGATCGCTCCGCTCTGATCAACCAAAAGATGGGCGTTGGGTGCCAGTTCGAAAAGGTTGGCATATTTGTTATACAGCTCTTCATACTGCTTTTTCGTATGCTTCCGGGGTGCCGGTGCTCCTGAACTGATTTTGGGCCGCATGGCAGTTGCCCCGGCCCGGTGAAAACGTTGCATCGTCCCGGAATCGGATCTCTTTTTCTTAGCAGGCATTTGTGGCTACCTCTGTGCCGGGTTATCACCAATGCTGCAAAAGTTTTAAGGGCTCCATAGCCTCCCGCTAAAAACCAGCGGGACAAAAAGGTACCAAGAGCGCAACCCTATTCCGTGCTAATGCAAGCCCTTGGCAACACCGGATATGGAGTCCTTAAGGCAATTACAGCATTGTGGTTATGGTAGTAACTTGTTAAGGCTGTCTGCCTATAATTGATCGCCCTGTATTGGTGATGGCATGTGTGATAGAGGTGAGGTTTCTTCGATGCTATTCGAAAATTGAGTGTCAGCCAGCCTAAGTCCGGCTATTATGCCAAACAAATCCCCGAAATGTCAAAAATATTTTAAAAAAAAGAGATACCGCCTGAAGCATAGCGGCCGGTTTGGGGCCTCAATCAATTCAAGGGCAAGGAGATTACGGCCAACTGGATTTTCCAGCTTCAAGATGCTGGAACAAAAATTCTTCGTCAATTATTTGACAAAACAATCACTCATGGGATTTCCATACGATCTAGGCACTGAACTGAACACCTGGTACAGCAAAAAAGCGATAAAAATGGTGCATAACCATTTGCCAAACGCCACCACCCACTTTTGGTAGCACGAAGGGCTCTAGTACACTTTTCAATCCCCTTGAGAGCACCCTTGTGCAACCTTTTTTTATGGCCCCGCATCCCGGACACGACATGAAAGTACTACTAAAAAACATTATAATTCCAATATGTAATTGCATAAAGCAAT
>JASFKE010000325.1:0-5464 GCA_050118795.1 Desulfobacteraceae bacterium
TGCGCTCATGGGCTTTTGCAATATATCGGCGCCCCTCAATGGTATAGGCGATGTCTCTGACCTCACGCTGGATAAACCGGTCAAGGTAGAGATGGGTAAAATTTAAGAACTGCTTCCAGGTGCAGTATCGGTAATAATTGCGATTGCGGTTGGGAAAAAGAGCCGCATAAAATTCACAGCTGATGCGCCGACGCCCAGGACTGAACAGAAAATAGCCGGTGGCGATCCCTTTGGCCACCAGGAGAAAAAACCACGGCCCCAAAACCTTGGCCGCCTGCACGAGCATCCGGTAAAAAATTGCTTTCACAAATCGATTCCTAATTCATTGCTCCGATCAATAACCATAAAATGGTTTGTACCCACCAATGGGCATATGATAACCAATCCCCACTTCATATGCCATTAATAGTGCAAATGGGAAATAGAAAAGATAAGGACAACCGCCGGAATGAACAGGAAAAAAAGACCCTACCCATACCTGGCCGCCATCATTGGGGTAACTGCGCTTTTATTGGTGGCCGCCATCTACCGGCTGCGGATCGATACGGACGTGGCGGCCAGCCTGCCCAACGACCATGGCATCCTGGCCGATGCCGTTTATATATTTCAAAACCATCCCATTCAGAATGAAATCGCCATCGATATCGGCCTGAATCAAACCGATCCGCCGGATCGGGAACTGCTGGTCAACGTTGCCGACCAGGTTGAGGAGCATTTGACAAACAGCGGCTTGTTCAGCCGGGTGGGCATGGAGAGCATGCAGCAGGTCATCCCTAAACTCATCGGGCATATCGTGGACCACCTGCCTTATCTGTTTTCCGAGGCGCAATTGACCGATCAGATTGTACCCCTGCTTGCCCCCAGGGCTGTGGAAGAGAAGATTAAATCGCTGCAACAGAGCCTGATGGGATTTGACGCCATCGGCCAATCCGGATTGGCGGCCCTCGATCCGCTGGGTTTCAGGGATCTGAAACTGTCCGAACTTTCGGCTTTGGCGCCGGCCGCCAATATTCAAATATACAACGGCAAGCTTCTATCGGCCGACGGCCGCCACGTGATGATTCTGGCGCAGCCTACAGGGTCCGGAACAGATACGGCCTTCGCCCGTCGGCTGGCGGATGTGCTGGATGAACTCGATTCAGCCATTGATGCCACCCACGGTGATGGCAGCGGCGGTGTCACCCTAACCCCGGTGGGCGCTTACCGGGCCGCCCTGGACAATGAGACCATGGTGCGCCGGGATGTGAACAAAGCCATTTTGCTGGCCACTTTGGGTATTGCCGTTTTACTGTTGTTGGCGTTTCCCAGACCGTTCATCGGCCTGCTGGCCCTGCTGCCCGCGCTGGTCGGAACCACGGCCGCCTTGTTGGTCTACTCCCTTTTCAATGAATCGATCTCTATCATGGCCCTGGGTTTCGGCGGGGGCGTGATCTCCATCACCGTGGACCACGGCATCGCCTACCTGCTCTTTTTGGACCGCCCGAAAGAAAGTTCAGGAAAGTACGCCTCCCGGGAGGTTTGGGCCGTGGGTCTTGTGGCCGTACTGACGACCATAGGCGCATTTATCGTCTTGAGCTTCAGCGGATTTTTGATCTTTAAACAGTTAGGAATCTTCACGGCCATGGGCATCGGCTTCTCTTTTTTATTCGTCCACGCTGTTTTCCCCCGCATTTTTCCTACCATGCCGCCGGCGCGCACCTCCGGAAACAGGCCCCTTGGGCGCTTGGCGGACGGCATGGCGGGCCTGGGCGCAAAAGGCGCCCTGGCGGCTGCGGCGGCCGGGGTCATTCTGCTCTTCTGGGCCAAACCCCAATTTAATGTGGATTTGGCCGCCATGAACAGTGTCAGTGAAAGCACCCGCGCAGCGGAGTCTCTGTTTACCAGCGTATGGGGTGATCTCTTTTCCAAAATCCACCTCATGACCGAGGGGCCGACTTTGGAAGCGCTTCAGGAGAGCGGCGACCGTCTGCTGGCCAAACTTGAAGCTGCGAAAAAGGCTCGGGAAATAGAGTCTGCATTTGCAACCTCGAAGCTTTTTCCCGGCCCTTTGCGCCGTCAAGCCAACTTCGAGGCCTGGCGAGATCTCTGGTCTCCCCAAACAGTTATGCAACTGCGAAAGGTGATGACCCGGTCGGCCCTCAAATACGGATTCAATGAAAATGCCTTTGAGCCCTTTTTTGAACGATTGGTCTCCCCGGTTCACGGTCCGCCTGAGGGGATGGATACCCGTTACCACGCCTTAATGGGTATCTCCCGCAGTGGCGCCAACGGCACCTGGCGGCAGGTGACCAGCGTGACCAGAGGTCCAGGGTATGATGGCGACCGGTTTTATGAGCAGTTTTCTTCACTGGCCAGGGTATTCGATGCCGGCCTTTTTTCTGACAAAATGGGGCAGTTGTTGTTTTCCACCTTCGGCCGAATGCTGCTGATTATCGGCATCAGCGTGGTGGTCCTGTTGTTTGTTTTTTTTGCAGACTGGCAGCTGACCCTCATCAGCCTGCTGCCCATGGCGTTCGCCTTTGTCTGCACCCTGGGAATTTTGGGGCTCATGGGCCGCAGTCTGGATATACCGGCCCTGATGCTGGCCATCATCGTTTTGGGGCTGGGTGTTGATTACTCCCTTTTTTTTGTGCGCTCCTATCAACGTTACCAGACCGCCGCCCATCCGAACTTCAGTTTGATCCGTATGGCGGTACTGATGGCTTCACTGTCCACACTGATCGGGTTCGGCGTGCTTTGCGGTGCCGAGCACACATTGCTGCGCAGCGCGGGCTTAACATCCTTGATGGGGATCGGTTTCTCCATGGTGGGCGCCTTTCTTATTTTGCCCCCATTGTTGAAGCACCGCTTCAGACCTCCAACCGGGGACATTTCCACTCCGGCAAACACCGACGCCCCGGTTCTGGCGCGGTATAGAAACCTGGAGCCGTATCCGCGGTATTTTGCCAGGTTCAAATTAAAAACAGATCCCCTGTTTAAAGAGCTGCGAACCCTCTTACCGCCACCGGACGAGACGATCCGCACCGTTGTGGATATCGGCACCGGTTATGGGGTTCCGACCTGCTGGCTGCTGCAGCACTATCCGGAAGCCGCCGTATGGGGTATTGAGCCGGACCCGGGCCGGGTGCGGGTGGCCAACCTCGCCCTCGGAGAAAATGGCAGAGTCGAGCAGGGGCTCGCGCCCCGGGTGCCCAAAGTGCCGCACGCTGCCGATGCAGCCTTGATGCTGGACATGTGCCATTTTCTCGATGATGACGATTTTCAGTTGACGTTGTCTCGCTTGAACCAAAAATTAAGACAGGGTGGGTTCTTGATCATCCGCGCCGTGTTGCCCCCCCGACGGCCATTGAGCTGGAGCTGGCGCTTGGATCGATTGAGAATGAAGTTGCAGGGGATACCGGCATATCATCGCCCTCTGGCAAAAGTGGTCGAGATGATACACAACAACCGCTTTGAAGTTCTACAGACACAACCGTCCGGGAATCAAAACAACATGGCCTGGGTCGTTGCCCGGAAGTGACGGACGCCACGGCCACAGTATACCCTACAGTTGGATAACCCCGTAATTCGCAAACGGACGTAAAGGGCCGGGTAAACCGACCCTATCGCTGCAATAGCCTTCAAGGCTACTCTCCGTAGAGAATCACCTTGTGAGATTTCCAGATTCCCAAAACGCTGAACTGTTGCTGGTCGGCGAAGTAGAGTGTTGTCATGCCGTGTTCCCGTGCAATCTTGCCGATGGCATTGGAACCTAAACGGGTATTGATGCCCAAGCCGGTGAAAGGCTCCGTGATTTCGATGATTTTGCCCTCTTTGGGCATTGCGCGCGGCATGGGAGTGTTGTCCAAATTCCGGGTCAGCGGGTATCTGACATTGGTATAGACCAGGCCCACCAGGGGACCCGCCGAACAACCGGCCAAAAGCCCGGTCAGGCACGCCGCAACAACCGCAAGCACCCGCCATTTGATGAACAGGGATCTGCTTCTCATCTCAATCAGTCTCCGTACACTACGATCCGCCAGCGCGTGTAAAGGCCAAAAAGAATCTGGAACAGCTCTTGATCCGCATGGCGGATCACCGTGATATTCCCGTTTCCGGCTGCGGTGGCATAGCTGGTGTCGCCCCAGGTAAAGAGCCACAGGATACTGTGTCCCTGGGCAACCCCTTTTTTGGATCCGAGTTCGGTCTTATCCAAATTTTCATCATAGGGTGTTTTAACATCGACATAGGCACAGCTGCACAATGCAATAGATACAAAAAAGAGGCCCAGTATCACCCAGATCTGTTGTTTACGACGTACCATTTTCATCCTTCGCTCCCGCTGTTTCGGCTATTTTTCCAGCACAATGGATCCGATGCCAGATAGTCGCCGGTCATTTGAAAGGCGGCGCCCCGACAACCATAACACTGTTCGGCCTGGTCGCAGCTCCCACACGGCCCCTTGATGGTTTGACGATGATTTTTAAGATCCCTGATCAGTTTGCTGCGGGCAATAATCTCCCCCAGCCGATCTTGCCGGATGTTGCCCATGGGCAGGTTGACCCCCACACAAGGCGTCACATCGCCTTTGGAGGTGACCAGGCATGAAAACATATGGCGGAAACAGCGATTTCCAACCAAAGGAGGTTGGGGGTCCCAATGCTCATCGTAGCAGCGCCGGTCGATTTCAGCCAACTCTTTGAACAAATCATATACCCGCAGCGAATCCACAAATACCCATTGATTGTCCATGGCACTGGCCTGGGGGGTGATCATTTCGAAGTAAGGGGCAATCTGCTGATCCCTCAGCCACCGCCACAAACGGGGCAGCTCATCGATATTGAGCGCACAGATAACCGTACTGACGGCCAGAAAGGCCTCTTTGGATGGATACCCGGCAGCTTTCAGGTTTTTCAAGGCGGATTGGATGATCTCATAGGCCCCCTTTTTTCCGGAGATCTTGTCCTGAAGATCCCGGTCAAAGGTGTTCATTTTCAAGACCACCCGAACGGCATGGTCATGGAAAAATCGGGCCAACCCTTCATTCACACCGGTTCCATTGGTGAACAGCTCGATCTCCAATCCTTGGTCCCACAAAAATTGGATGATCTCTTTTAGATAGGGGTAAATGGTCGGCTCGCCGCCGAGAATGATGATTTTACGGGCACCCAACCCTTTGCCTTGCAAGATCACATCGCAGATCTCTTCAAGGGAAAGTTCATCTTGAAAATCATCCGGTTTGGGTGCGTAACAATACGGACAGCGGAAGTTGCAGTGGAGGCTGGGTTCGATCTCCATGGTCAGCAGACGGTTTTTTTGGACTGCCGCCAAGATGGCCTGCATGTCCTGCTCAAAATTGGGCGGTAGACGGGAACAATTATCCATAGAATTTTGCCTCTCACAGCTTCAATTCAACAAGAATCTGTATTGATACGCCCAATTTCACGGTGCGTCAATTTGATTTTCACCCGAACATCTGATTTGA
>JASFKE010000326.1:0-5455 GCA_050118795.1 Desulfobacteraceae bacterium
GCCGGCCCATAAAGTTTTTGCTGCGATCCGACCACCAACCGATGATAGGATCGGTGACGGCATCAAAAATTCTGACACCGAAAAGAAGGTAACCGACAACGGCGATGTCGACCCCCACGATGTCAGTATAAAATTTCGGAATGTAGACATACACCGGAATGCCCACCACTGCCAGAGCAAACGCCGGCATGGCGTAGGCCAACTTCAAATTGAAGGGCAATGTGCCATTGTTGATCTTCATCGCTTTTCTCCCAGCAATGCTCTCTTGAAGCTTCTGTCAAAAGGTTTTTCTCCCAACCACATGGAAAAAAGCGCTCGGGCAAAATCAGCGCCTTCAATTGTGCCCATGGTGGTGCCATTGATCTCTAAAAGGGTGCCGACTGCCGGTATGTAGGTGAGCGAAACCCGGTCTCCAGATGCAATATCATCGTACAATCCATTGTGATAAGCGATCTTGGATTTGAGTTCGGCATAGGTTTCAGGATCCACATTCTTCTTGATACCTGCGGTGGTGGCAGGGCCAAAGTCCTTGGCTTTGAATGACCGGACGTAGCGAACCTCCAAACGCTTGGGAATATCCTCAAGCACCTGACTGTTATTGGTTTCCGCAGGCAGATAGAGTGCTCCATCGTAAATTTTGATAAATCCCATATACATGAGTTCGCCGACCCCTGACAGTTCCAAGGTAGTATTCATTACCTGGAATGTGGGTCTAAAACCGCTATCAGCCGATTGGCTTGCCGACACCGGTTGGCCGAACAAAAAGAGTATATAACCCATCGTGACTACAACAATGGATTTATGGTTGGCTGACCTTTTCATTGGAAAATCTCCTAAAACCAAATGCAAACACCTCAATGAACTTACACTGATCATAAATCCGTCTGATTTCAACCATGTAAAAGTCAGAGCAGAGTGGTAGGCCATACCCACCATCAGCATGGAGCTGTTTTGATTGAAACTCAATGGTAACCTTTTTATTTTCCAATAAAAAAAGTACAGCAAACCCATAAACCGAAACGTGACACTTCAACATTTATGATATAAAAGCAAAGATTTACCCTCTATCGAAATTTTCAGATGATATATTACCAGATACGGTAACCTATATATATCCGCTTTCCTGTTATAAAGAAAATCAAAATCGCGCAGCCCCCCTGCAAGCAAAAAGATCCAAAGAACTAAAAGTTCCAAAGAATTAAAGGTTATGCAGAATTTGTGCTGCATAACCGGAAAATATGGGCCAATTTCTATTCACTTGAATTAGAAATAGAACAACTCAAATGCACTGTCGAGAGTTATAGGGGGATATGGGTTATGAAACACACCAGAAGGAGAAGATAAAAATGTGCAATAGCGAATCCGTAGGTAATGTATGCCAACCAATGGATCAAAACGCCGACTTTTCATTTGAGCAGTATAAACCGGATTCTGACACCAACTCACAGCCGCCTGGGGAAGAGATCGAGCAAATGGATTCCGGCGATCAGCAAAAACAGGCTGAAGATTGTGACGGTAGCCAGACCAGCAGTACTGATTCGGAATCATTGGACTACATAGCTACAGATTATGCCGAAGCGTCATGTGAAGAAACGAGTGCTGATGGCGAAGCCTCTTCGTGCGAATCAACTGATGATGGCGAAGCCTCTTTGTGCGAATCAACTGCTGCTGAACTCGAAGCGTCTTCGAAAGAGACAGCTGCTGCTGATGCGGAAGCGTCATCGGAAGAGACAGCTGTTGATGATGTCGAGGCGTCATCGGACGATACAGCTGTTGATGGTGCCGAAGCGTCATCAGATGCTACGGGAGTCAATAGTGTCGAAGCATCATCAGATGCTACGGTTGTCGATGAAACCATAGTGGTTGAAGCCGGAGAAACATTTGATGGCGAAAACCAAACCTTTACTGCCGGATCTTCACTGGGAGATGGCAGCCAGGATGAAGGCCAGGAGCCAATATTTATCCTTGAAGAAGGTGCAACTTTGAAAAATGTGGTGATTGGTGACAACGGTGCTGATGGCGTACATGTCTATGGCGACGCCACAATCGAAAATGTCCATTGGACCGATGTGGGTGAAGATGCCTTAACTATTAAGGAGTCCGGTGACGATGGCATTGCTGATGTGCAAGTCACCAATTGTAGTGCACAAGAGGCAGAAGATAAGGTCTTCCAGATTAATGCTGATGCCAATTTAACCATTGATAACTTTGATGTTGAAAATTTTAGCCAGTTTGTGCGCGTCAATGGTGGTCAGCAAGGTAATTTTGAAATAAACTTGAACGATATCACTGCAACAAATGGCGGAGTAGGCCTTGTTAAAAGCGACGCTGAGGGCACAGTTGTTAATGCGAGCAATATTATTGCAGAAAATGTAGCAGAACTCTGGAGCCTTCCGGATAGTGCCATTTTAAGCGAAACAAATGTAACTCAGAGCTGATTGTCGGCAAATCCGACGTTCACTCTATCGATTTCGTACCATACTGTAGCGAATTGTACCCTATTTTTGAGATAAACGTCTGTCCCTAATCCTTCTTTTCCTTATGTAGCGTTGTAAAAGTCGGAGGGCTCCAGAGTCACGGCGGCAAAGCTAAAACCATAGTTAGCCTACTGCAAACCCTCGACAACGCCGGATTTGGAGCCCTCCGGCTTTCCCAAAGGGTAAAAATGGTGGCAGATAATTGACCTGATCCTTCAGCGCACCGTTGTTATAGTGCTAAATGGCAAGAAGCTGCAGTGTAATACCGCGACAACTGATAACGCAGTCCACATTAATAATCTTAAAACCTATATAGTGTTGCAAAAATCGGAGGGCTCCAGAGTCAAGGCGACAAAGCTGAAACCATAGTAGCCTACTGCAAACCCTCGACAACGCCGGATTTGGAGCCCTCCGACCTTCCCAAAGGGTAAAAATGGTGGCAGATAATTGACCTGATCCTTCAGCGCACCGTTGGTATAGTGCTAAATGGCAGGAAGCTGTAGTGCAAAACCGCGACGACCGATAACGCAGTCCACATTAATTGTCTCAAAGCCTGTATGTCGCTGCAAAAGTCGGAGGGCTCCAGAGTCAAGGCGGCAAAGGTTAAGCCGTAGTAGCTTCCTGCAAACCCTCAACAACGCCGGATGTGGAGCCCTCCGGCTTTCCCGAAGGGTAAAAAAGATTGCAGATAATTGACCTGATCCTTCAGCGCACCGTTGGCTTAGTACTAAAAAGGAGGGGTGATATCATCTTTTCAACGCCGATACCTTTTTGATCATTATTGCTATCTTTTTTATGCAACTATGGATTTAGTAATCCAAGTCTGGGGGGGCAGTCCAAACTAGTGCTGATAGATATCGTAAGGAAGAGGTGTTGTCTGTCTCTTTTTTGTATCACTATGTAGCGCTTTGTAACAAATCTATCATCACAGGATGCTGTATTGACCATGATATTGACACACCCTCATCAGTTTGAGATATTTGGGGACTTATAAATCAAGTTCATGCTATAGGCTTTATAATTACCAAATGATTATTGGACGTTGTTGCTAATCTTGGCTTAGATAATATGTGGATTATGATATGAACTACTTAGAACCGCTGACCAACCTGTTTGACAGACTGCACCATTTCTGGGAGCATCCAAAGAGCCAAAAATGCGTTGGGGCGCTGTTGATCGTCGTATTCCTGACCGGCCTGGCCTGTATCGAGCTCAAGCGGATGGGGTTATTGCCCTCTTTTCTGGCCGTATATTTTCCAGAAAACCATTTTTACGCTATAAACCTGGCCTTTTCCATGCTCCTCATCCTTGAGGTGATGAGTTTAATCTTTGTTCTGTCCAGTTCGGTGACCCGGTCCATCGGCAAACAGTTTGAAATTCTCTCTCTGATCTTGCTGCGCCACTCCTTTCAAGAGCTCAGTCACATGCACGAACCTATCGATATCATCGCTGATCAGATTCCGGCATTGCATATTCTGACGTCCAGCACCGCCGCTCTGTTGATTTTCGTTTTCCTGGGCATCTACTACCGCATCCGCCGCTACCATGGCTATATCACCGACCCGGTGGAGAAGATGCACTACATCATGACCAAAAAGATCCTGGCCTTAGTTCTGTTTGCGATTTTCATCGCTGTCGGAGCCTATAATTTGGGTGAATTTCTATTCAAGGGAGTCGAACACGACTTTTTCGAAACCTTTTACACCATTCTGATTTTTGCCGATATTTTACTCGTGCTCATCGCCCAACGATTCATGCCCAGCTTTCACGCGGTATTCCGAAATTCGGGATATGTGATCGCCACCCTTTTCATCCGCATCGCGTTGGCGGCGCCGCCTTATTACGACGCCGTCATCGGCCTGGTTGCCGCAGCTTTTGCACTGGGGGTAACCTATGCCACCAATATTTTTCACTACGGCGCGCTAACACCTAAAAAAGCTGATCACCTTACATCAACAGGAGGTTCTTCTCCCAAGCATCACGACCGCAGTGGACAAAAAAACAAAAGGGGGCAAGGAGCATATAATTGATTGTAAAGGTTTAACATTTGAAAACAAGTTCAACCGGACAACCGCCAGATTTTAGAAGCCGTTCCATAGACCAATACCCTACCGGCGCAGCTCGCACCTGGATTATCGGTGCGGCGCTGGTGGCGCTATTTTTAGGCGCGGTGGACGCGTTGGTCATGACTGCGGCCATGCCCACCATTGTCGCCGAACTGGGAGGGCTGGCCTATTACAGCTGGGTCTATTCCGCCTACTTCTTATCCCGGGCGGTTTTTTTGCCGATTTTCGGCAAGTTGGCCGATGTCTATCCCAGCCGGCCGATTTTTCTATTCACCATCGCCATATTCTGCGGCGCTTCCCTGATGGCCGGTCTGTCGCCCACCATGGGCATGCTGGTTGTCTGGCGAACCTTTCAAGGGATCGGCGCCGGCGGCATTTTCGCCCTCAGCTACATTTGCCTGGCTGACATCTCGCCCCCCGACCAGCGCGGCAAGACCATGTCACTGGCAAGTGCGGTCTGGGGTATCGCCAGCGTGGTTGGCCCGACACTAGGGGCCGCCATTGTGACCTACCTGAACTGGCGCTGGATTTTTTTTATGAATCTGCCCCTTGGGATGCTGTCGATGTGGGGTATCGGCCGCTTTTTGCAAGAGATTCGGACCAAACGTGGAAGTGTGCGGCTTGACTGGGCGGGATTGGCATCCATGACGCTCTGCATTCTGGCATTGATGGTGGCCTTTTTATTGGCGGGAAGATCCTATGGTTGGTTTTCACGCCCTGTGGTGGCTCTGTTGGCCGTCTCCATTTTGGGTGCAGCAGCATTTTACCGGGCCGAGAAGCGGGCGCTGGATCCTGTACTGCCGCTTCACCGTCTGATGCAGCGGGATTTCGGTTTGGGCAACCTTTCGGTGTTTTTCTCCAGTTTTGCCATCTTCTCCCTGTTCGCCTATGCACCACTGTTCATCCAGGCCG
>JASFKE010000327.1:0-5449 GCA_050118795.1 Desulfobacteraceae bacterium
CCATGATGTGGTGGTCACCCTGCTGGCCGAGGTGGCAGTCAACTATATTGATGTGAGAACCTATCAGGCCCGGCTATCGGTGGCCCAACGCAATGTCTCTACCCAGCAAGAGACCTGGGAACTGCTCGTGGCCCTCGTCCGGGCGGGTAGCGGTGACGAACTGGCCGTTGCCCAGGCGCGATACAATCTGGAAAGCTCCAAGGCTAAAATCACTGATCTGAATGTGGGCTTGGAGGCGGCCCTGAACCGGCTGTCTCTGTTGACCGGTAAAGCTGCGGGAGCGCTGCCGGCCGGACTGTCCGAAATTCATCCGATTCCCGTTGTCTCTATCGATCCGGCCGTGGGGATTCCGGCTGATGTCATCCGTCAGCGTCCGGATATCCGCCAGGCCGAGCGCGAACTGGCAGCCCAGACCGCGCGCATCGGTGTGGCCGAAGCCGATCTGTACCCATCGCTCACATTGAGTGGTTCCATTGGATGGACGGCCCTGTCGCCGGACAGGCTGATCAGATTTGGAAATCGGACCTGGTCATTCGGCCCCTCTTTCAACTGGCCGATTTTCAATGCCGGCGCTGTTCGCAGCAATATCAACGTGCAGATCGAACTGCAACAGCAGGCCCGCATTCGCTATGAGGCGGCGGTGCTGTCGGCAATTGAAGAGGTCGAAAATGCCCTCGTCGTCTACGCCAAAGGCCGGCAGAAGCTCAAGTTTCTGGACGCTGCCGTGACTGCGGCGCAGTCGGCGGCCCAATTGGCGGAGCATCAATATGCTTCCGGCCTGACTGCCTTCAGCGATGTGCTCGATGCCCAGCGGTCGCTGCTCACCTTCGAGGATCAGCTGGCAGAGGGCCGGGGAGCTGTCTTGTCCGGCCTTGTCAATCTTTACAAAGCCCTGGGAGGCGGCTGGCAATCCGATCATCCAAACGGTGATCCCGGCTAAAAGGGTGTTCAGGTTTTTACACGAAAGCGGTGAACTTGAGTGGATTCGGTGAAACCGACATTAGACAAACATAGGTTGGATAACGTGTCAGACAATATGCAGTTATCGGTAAATGAGGCCGTCGAACAGGCCGCAATAAACAATGGTCGAAAACGCCTTATACGCTGGATCGCCGGAATCTTTCTGGTGGTTGCCATCGGTGCCGTCGCGGTGGCGGGAAACCTGCGGGGGGGCGCCGATCCGGTGCGTTTTCAGACCGAGCCGGTGCGCTCCGGCAATCTGGAGGTGACGGTTACCGCAACAGGGAATCTCGAGGCCACCAACCAGGTTGACGTGGGCAGCGAGCTGTCCGGCATCATTCTTCGGATGACGGCCGATTATAACGACACCGTGACGGCTGGCCAGCCCCTGGTCTACCTTGACGACGCCAAGTATAAAGCGGCGGTGATGAAGTCCAGGGCCGGACTGGCCTCCGCCGAGGCCGGCTACAAGGAGGCCGTGGCCACCCGCAATGCCAATAAAAAGATATTACAACGTTACCGAGTCACCCATGACCTCACCAACGGTAAGCTGCCTTCTGTGGAGACTCTGGAGAGCGCCGAAGCCGATCTGGAACGCTCCGTGGCCGCAGCGGATGCCGCAGCGGCGGCGGTCGATGTCGCCACCGCCGAGCTGAACTCCGATCTGGCAGACCTGAAAAAAACCGTGATCTATGCCCCCATAAACGGCATCGTGCTCAGCCGGGATGTAGAACCGGGACAGACCGTGGCCGCTTCCCTTGAAGCGCCGGTGCTCTACACCCTGGCCGAAGACTTGCGCCACATGGAACTTCAGGTGGATGTGGACGAGGCCGATGTGGGGCAGGTTCGACAAGGGCAGGTCGCCGCTTTCAGCGTGGATGCCTATCCTGAGAGAACCTTTGCGGCCCGTATCACTCAGGTGCGTTACGGCGCCGAAACCACCGACGGCGTAGTGACTTACAAGACCGTAATGCGTGTGGAGAATCCCGATTTGTTGCTGCGGCCGGGGATGACCGCTACCGCCACCATTACCGTACTTAAAATTGAAAATGCTTTGCTGGTGCCCAATGCGGCCCTTCGGTTCAGTCCCGTCCAACCTGACACCGGCAAAAAGAGCGACCGCGGCGTGCTCGAATCCCTGATGCCGGGACCGCCTCCCCATCCGGGGGGCCGGCGACCCGCCGGTGGCGGGCAGGCCCCGCCACATGAGAAGCGCCCATGCGTATGGGTTTTAAAAGACAACCATCCCATGCCTGTTCCGGTGGACAGAGGGCAAACCGACGGGGTGTCATCGGTGGTCAGGTCTGAGCAACTGCAGGCGGGCACCCGGGTGATTGTCAGTGCAATGTCCGCGGAAGGACAACCGAATGGTTAACAGATCACAACAGATGGATCCCTTGATAGAGTTTCGGAACGTCACCAAAGTATACGGAAACGGACCTGCGGCCGTGCAGGCGCTGGACCGCGTCGATCTGAGCATTCAACAGGGAGAGTTTGTCGCCATGATGGGACCCAGCGGGTCGGGCAAATCCACCTGTATGAATATTCTAGGGTGCATGGACACACCCACACGGGGGAACTATCGCTTCGGCAGTGTCGCTGTGGAACAGCTCTCCCGGGACCAACGGGCCGTGCTGCGGCGCGGTTTTCTGGGATTCATCTTCCAGGGCTTCAATCTGCTGAAGCGGACATCGGCCCTTGAAAACGTTGAATTACCGTTGATCTATCGCAAGGTGCCTTCCAGAGCCCGCCATGATCAGGCCCTAAAAGCGCTATCAGCAGTGGGATTGGAAAAATGGGCGCGCCACACCCCCGGAGAGTTGTCCGGCGGCCAGCAGCAGCGCGTCGCCATTGCCCGGGCCCTGGTAGGCAGGCCCCGGGTGATACTGGCTGATGAACCCACCGGGAACCTGGATTCCATTCGCAGCCGGGAGATAATGGAGATGTTGCGGGAATTCAACCGTCGGGACGGCATCACCATCGTCATGGTCACCCATGAGGCGGATATGGCCGCCTATGCCGACCGGCGCATTCTGTTCCGGGACGGCCGCGTATCTGTTGATGGCGATATGGAGGTCTCTTCATGATGCTGTGGGAAACCTATCTGCTGGCCCAGCGGACCATCCGGCGCAATGTGCTGCGATCCACCCTGACCATTTTGGGGATCGTCATCGGCGTGGCCGCCGTCATCATTATGGTCACTTTGGGCAGCGGGGCCACGGCCAAAGTGACCGGCGACATCTCAAAGTTGGGCAGCAATATGCTGCAGATCCATCCAGGTCAGGGCATGCGGGGCCCCGGGGGCGCGCGCTCGGATTCCGACGCCTTTACCATCGCCGATGCCGTTGCCATCGAGACCGGTGTGGCCGGTCTTAAAGCGGTTGCGCCAATGGCCAATACCTCCGCCCAGGCCATCTGCGGCAGCGCCAACTGGTCCACATCCGTGACAGGAAGCACCAACGCGTTGCTCACCGTACAGGGCCGGCAGCTTGCCGAGGGGCGGCTGTTCAGCGACGCTGAACTCAAAGCGGGCAGGGGCGTCTGCCTGCTTGGGAATACCGTGAAAAGTGAATTGTTCGGTAAGCGGTCTCCCGTGGGCCGTACCATGCGCCTTGGGAAGATTTCCTTCACGGTCATCGGAACCCTAACGGAGAAGGGGCAAACCAATTTCGGCAACGACCAGGACGATATCGTCATCGTCCCTTTGCGTACACTGCAGCGCAGGATGACCGGCAACACCGACGTGCGTTCGATTAGCGTCTGCGTGGCGGACGGTGTCTCCACACAGAGCGTCAAGTCCGGCATCGAGAGCCTGCTGCGCGAGCGACGTAGAATCAAAGCCCATCAGGAGGATGATTTTCACGTTCGCGATATGAAAGAACTAATCGACACCCTCACCGGCACCACCACTGTGCTCACTACCCTGCTGAGCGCAGTGGCCGGTGTCAGTCTGCTGGTGGGTGGTATCGGAATCATGAACATTATGATGGTTTCGGTGACTGAACGGACCCGCGAGATCGGCATTCGCCTGGCCATCGGCGCCCAGGAGCGGGAAGTGTTGATGCAGTTTCTGGTGGAATCGGTTGTCCTGGCCGCTCTAGGCGGGCTGATCGGTATCGCCTCAGGATTGTGCGCCGCCGCAATCGGTTCGACGCTCATCGGAGTGCCGTTTGTTTTCAAACCCGCTATTGTGACAGCCGCGTTTCTGTTTTCAGGAACAGTGGGGGTCGTTTTCGGCTATTTTCCGGCCAGAAAAGCGGCTCTTATGGATCCCATCGAAGCCTTGCGATACGAGTGAAAAGGAAGGAGTTCAAATACCCATGGTTACCACAAAAAAGAGTTCTACCATTTTTATCTGCGTGGCACAGAAAAAAGCAGCCAAGCCCCTGTCCGACTATCTGACCGCCAAAGATTTTACGGTTCAGTGTATCCAGGGCAGCAGTCAGGCCGTCAACCAAATTATCACTCGCGCTCCGGATGTGGTTGTGCTGGATGTAGATCTGCCGATGGACGGCGGCTACGAGGTTTGCAGTGCAGTGCGGTCATCCTTCAACGGCCAAATCCTTCTCATGGGAAGCGATCGGAATGAAGCCTCCCAGTTGTTGGCATTTGAGAGGGGTGCCGATGACTATATCCTGACGCCCATATCGCCGGCGCTCCTGGCAGCCAGGATCGGCGCCCATCTCAAACGCAGTAAAGGCGCCGGCGGCAATGGCAACAACCGGATTCGTGTGGGCGATTTGGTAGTGGATGCCGGCTGCAGGGAGGTCTTTTTAGCTGGAAAGTCCATAGATTTGACGACGATACAGTTCGAATTGCTCTGGTATCTGGCCAAGCGATCTGGACGTGTGGTTTCCCGGGAAGAGCTGTTCGAAGCGCTCTATGACGAAAAATATAATAGATGCGACCGGTCCGTGGATGTTTATATCTCCCGGATCCGCAATCAACTGGGCGAGAATGCCGATAGGCCCAGCTATCTGAAAACCGTCAGAGGTGTGGGCTATCTATTCGTCGGCCACAGCGAGTTAAAGTGCCGAGGAGATTATAAAGCCGATTGTAAGGTGACGCGTCGAAGGAGGGTTCCGCTGCCCTCCTGATGAAAGGATATCATCGTAAGAGGTTCCAAATCGCAGCATCCCGCAAAAGGACGGGATTAATAAATATTCGATATAGCAGGATATCAGGATATCGCTGAGCATCCACTGTGTGTCCTGCTGTCGCCCAAGTGACGGCCTGACCTGATTTCAGACTTTTTACAGCGCCATCATTAAATAATATATTGTATTTCTGTGCGTTATAAACACGCCTCGCGCTATCACCCACCAACTACCACCCACCAACTACCCCACCCCATCTCCCTCCGCACCTAAATGTTACAAAGAGTTACCGATATGTTACCCAACTGATATAAAGTATTTTACCTATGATGAGGATCAGGATGGTGTGCTTAGCGAGCAGGAGTCAGTCGCCGCTCTCAAGGCCAATCGTC
>JASFKE010000328.1:0-5443 GCA_050118795.1 Desulfobacteraceae bacterium
CGCCCAGGGAACCAGCGCCCAGAATCTGATTATACTGGCACTCTTGTGCAATGGCTTCGGCTTTGTCCAGGTTCTTGAGCAGTTTGACATGTAATTGGCGGGAAACGGCTGGAACCGTGACGTAGCTAAACGGATCCTTTTTAAAATCTCCCCGGGTCCGGGGGGGCTGAATTTCTCCCAGGGTCACGAGGGCGTTGGAGTGGTTGATGCGCGTGGTGGTTCGCAGTATGACCGGTTCTTGAAGCTTTTCGGAAAGGTCGAAGGCGTAAACCGCCATCTCCTTGGCTTCTGCGACGCTGGACGGTTCCAGCATGGGCAGGCCTGAAAGCTTTGCATAATAACGATTGTCTTGTTCGTTTTGACTGGAGAACATGGATGGATCATCTGCCGACAAGATGACCAGTCCTGCCTTAACCCCGACATAGGCCAATGTCATGAGGGGGTCGGCGGCGACATTGAGGCCCACATGTTTCATTATGCAGATGGTGCGCAGACCGGCATTGGCGGCACCGGCAGCCACCTCGAGGGCAACTTTTTCATTGGTGCTGTATTCAAAATAGAGGTCGCTGCGTTGAGAAATCTGGAACAGGTTGAGCGATATCTCCGATGAAGGGGTCCCCGGGTAGGTACTGCCGAAAGCCACGCCGGCTTCGACAGCGCCGCGGGCGATGGCTTCGTTGCCCAGCATCAGAATTCGGGCGCCTGGATCGTTAGACAGTAATCTGTGCATGTCGAATCCTCTGTTCAGTTTCTACGAAGGGGCCGTATGGCGGCCCGGGTCCATATCAGAAGGTGAAAATGGCATGCTTTGGGTATTTTGTCCAGAGTGGGAAGGCAGGCCTAAGAGACGGTTGCCGATGATCATCTGCCCCACCAGCAGACACTCCCATCCAAATGGAAGATATCCGCCATAGCCAAGCACTGGCATGGCGAAGATGTGGTAGCGGTCTACAAACGGGACAGCATACTCCCACCTGGCCAGGCTCCGGAAATTCCAGAGCTCCCAGAAAAAGCCGCAGATCAAAGCTGCTGTGGCCACGGCAATGAGGGCCCGCCAATCACCATGTTTCAGGCCGGTAAACAGGGTGGGTTTTCCCCAAAGGGTGTGAAGGGAAGTGATCACCAAAAGGGGAGCACTCCACACCAGGGGGTAAAGATAATCCGGATATTTAGCGATCAATGCCAGTCCGGTGCCGGAGATTAGCAAAATAGCGCCGGCGGTGCTCCGATAGTCGAAAAACGAGATCGACGCCAGGGACTTGAAGCCGATTTTAAATATGTCATAGGTTAGCAGCAGGCGATGGGTGCTCAAAACAGCCGGCAACACTGTGGCAAAGGCCAATGAGGCATGAAAAATATATTCCAGGGGAGAAAAGGCATCCACTCCCACATAATACCAGTTCTGCACGAACCGATTGAGATATTCGAAAAACCACCAGAAAACGGCGCTGGCGGGCCATAAGAGTAAAAACCGGACAGGCGCGTCGGTGAGCAGGCTGTGGCCGCTTCTGGCGATGCACAGCGCATTGACCAGCAGGATGTAGCCGATCCATGGCAGGCAAAAGGTATGGGGCTGCAGTGGTTCAAACCATGGGAATCGGGTCCATGCCAGCACCCATCCGATGATCATGATGGCGATTGCCAACCCGCCCCAGGCCGGAAAGACCCCTTTGCGCTGATGGTTGGATCGGCTGGGGCCGCATCGATGAAATCCAAGCTTAAAAACAGATAGGAGCCCTATCACCATGACAAGATCCAGGGTGCCGATGATGACGAACGCCAGTGGATCAAAGGGCGCATGGGCCACATATTGCGTGAGGGGAGGAAATTCCAGATATGCAAGCAGATCGGTGTCTGCCAAAGGCAAGCCGAGTAGAGGGAGGCCGATCAACAAGATGGCCGACATGAGCCATAGGGATATTTTTGATGTCATGGACAGTTTTGGGGTGACCTTCGGTTTGGTTCGGAGCTGAAAATTCAAGGTCCGGGGCTACTCCAATTTAAGGGTTTCATAAGTGTTGGCGGAGATGTCCACCCAAAGCATTTGATTTCGCAGCAGCTGTTTATCTTGCCCCAATAGGACCTTGATGACCTCTGCGCTTTCGGCGGCGGCGATGAGGCCGACGGCTTGGGGCAGGCAACCGAGGACGGTTTCAGCACCTTTGGGGGAAGTTAATGCATCCATTGGGCCGTAAATCGATTCGAGCCCTCTGTCCTTTGGGAATATCGTGGTGACTTGACCCGATAACCCGGCTACGGCAGCAGAAACCATTGGGATATTGGCCTTTTTGGCCGCCGCTTCCAACACAAAACGCGATTCGATATTGTCTAGACAATCCACGACAACGTCACTGTCTCTGATCAAACGCGATCCATTTTGGGCGTCTAAATATTCGGCATGGGCTTCAACGGTGAGGGAGCTGTTAATTGCACGGACCCGTTCGGCGCCGGCCCGGGCTTTGGTTGTGCCGATGCTGTTTTGGGTGGATAAAAGCTGTCGATTTAAATTGTGATCTTCAAACCGGTCACCGTCCACCAGATTCAATTGTCCCACCCCCGCTCTGGTGAGCCACTCGATGACGGTACCGCCCAATCCGCCCAACCCTACAACCGTCACTTTTGATTTGAGCAATCGAATTTGGTCCTCGGGGCGATATGTCTTGAAGTTCCGGATATATCTCTCCGGATAGACACCGATTTCCAAAGCGGCTATCTCTATGGCTTTACCGTTTGTGTCGAATCTCAGGGCCAACGCCTCGATCTGTCTCGCGGTCACTACCCTTGCTTTTGTACCGTCAGGCATTTTTTGGGGTGAGCATTCGGCTTCAATTGCGGTCTTAAGCTCACGGGACACGATATCATCCTCCGCCCACGGGTGGGAAAATGCCCACCCGTTCGCCGCCTTGGAGTTGGGTGGTCAATTCAGCACGTATGCCGTCGACAAAAATGAGTTTGGCATCTTCGGCCGTCACGGGCAGCGAATCGAGGAGCTGCTCGATGGTCATTGATTTTTTGATGGGGAATCGCGAGGCATTGTCCGGTGTATGTATCCCCAAAGTTGCGTAGAGTCTTAGATCGATGGTTGCATCCATATCAATACCCATTGCGGGTTAAAGTGTTAAAAACTAAACTATTAACGGACCTTAAAAAAGTCAAGCGGAATGGCGAAGCCATCTGTGTCATCGATTTCACCTTGGTCGGCCTTTGGGATTTTTCTGATCAATTATTATGGGGTTTTTGGGTATTATGGAGTTTTATGGGGTTTTTTAGGCAGATTGCGTTTTTTAGGTTCAAAAGCGTTGCAGTCGCAGCCGGAGTTTTGGTACACCACGGTATTGGGCAGATGATAACTCTTAAATCCCATGGCCCGACATCCATGGGGTTGTGCCGGAATCCAGGTAACGAAGTAATGTTGGCATTTGTGGCAGTTGATGCGGTGGTTTTTCCCCATCGGCATTCCGTTTCCAAGTAAAATCATTTTTCTTCCAGCCATACTATCGATGGCTGTCGAGTACAAGGGGTCTATAACGGCAATGAGGAGTTCTATAGATGGCAGTTGAAATGAAAAATGCGCTTATCACCGGCGGGGCCGGATTTATCGGTTCCCATATTGCCGAGGAATTGGTGGCAAGAGGATGTCGTGTCACAGTAATTGACAATTTAGCCACCGGCCATGTTGAGAATCTTGATGGCATTCGGGACAAAATTACCTTCATCAAAGGGGATATTCGAGATGAAGAGCTGATGGCCAGTGTTACCGAGGGGTGCGATGTTGTGTTTCATCAAGCCGCCGTTGTCTCGGTCACCAAAACGGTTGCAGAGCCGGTAAGCTCATCCGATGTCAACGATATGGGCGCTTTAAAGGTGCTGGATGCAGCTCGGCGCAGCAAGGTAAAGCGTGTGGTTTTGGCCAGTTCCAGCGCAGTATACGGAGATGATCCCCAGCTGCCCAAGGTCGAATCCATGGTCCCGAAACCCCTGAGCCCATACGCCGTGCAAAAGTTCACCAATGAATTATATGCGGGGCTCTATTATCAATTGTATGGTTTGGAGACGGTCTGCCTGCGTTACTTTAATGTTTACGGCCCCCGGCAAGACCCCTCATCTCCCTACTCGGGGGTGATCTCCATATTCATGCAACGGGCTGCCGGCAAAGAGGCCCCCACCATTTATGGGGACGGAAATCAGACACGGGATTTTGTATTTGTAAAGGATGTGGCCCAGGCCAATCTATTGGTTGCTGGCACAGAAGATGCCCCTGGGCGTGTGTTCAATGTGGGCACCGGTCAGGCCATTTCCGTCAATGAACTATGGCGACAAATTGCCGCGTTGAATCAATTTGAGGCCGCCCCCGGTTATGCCGATGCGCGATCCGGCGACATTGTCCATTCCCTGGCAAGCATTCAAAGCGCCAAGGAGTTGCTTGGATTTCAACCGGCGGTCTCTCTAAGTGAGGGGCTATCCCAGACATTCGTCTGGTATCAAAAATAATGGTCTCGTAAAAAGTGATACATCACGTCATCCCGGTGAAGACCGGGATGACGGTCCGAACTGAATTGCGATTTTTTAAAAATTCACCGAAATAAGTCGCAGGTCCCTCGGATGGCGGGTCTGACAGGGTAACAACTGCCAAGTCGGTTGGAAATGGCAGTTGTTGTTTATGCATTCATTTTTTCATAAATATTTTTTGCCATGGCACCACGCCAGGTCCCTTTGCCGGATACGGTGGGGTAACCCTGTGACGCGATATCTCTGGCGATCTGTTCCCATTTGCTGCCCCCATCGCGCATTTCGCTGATGAGTGTGTAAAGCGTTTGACGTTGGGATTCCGTGAGCTTTTTGGGCTCGTCATTCGAAACGTTTTGTGTTTCAGGGGGTTGGGCTGAAGATTCGATTTGGTCATCCGGCTCGATGACGGGTTCTTCTACCGGTTCCGTTGTCAGAGCCACCACGGGTTCCGAATCAAAAAGTTTATCGACATCTTTGGCATCGGGATTCAACATGCAGTAAATGTTTTTCGCCAAAACCTCCATTGCCCTGGCCTTGCGGTTTTCCGCAATGGTGCGGGCTTCATAAGCCTCCGCCATGCGCTTTTGAGTTCCGGAAATGACTTCCAAAACCTCTTTGACCGCATTTAAGCGCTCAAATGCCTCCACCTCTTTTTTGCGTCGGTCTTGGTGGGTATTGCGCCTCGGTCCGCCCTTATATTGTGGGTCGCTGTAAGACCGGCCGCGGTCTTGCTGTTTAAGTTTTCCGCTACGTAGATTATGCAGGAAATCATCCATGAAACTTTCTCCTTAAATTAATACCGCATTTGCGGACAGTCTGAATTCAATTGCGATAACAAATCGTTATCATGAACAGGAAGTATCCATTCAATATTCGCGGTTTTGGCTAAACCATACATATCAATCAGAATCAATGCAGGGGAGGGTAACCGGGC
>JASFKE010000329.1:0-5441 GCA_050118795.1 Desulfobacteraceae bacterium
CACGACGGACAACTCGCCGTTTTCACTCTCCCCCAGCTTTGCCCTAAATTATATTCACCGGCATATTTCGGATTCTTATGCGCTGGCAGACCAAGGCCAAGCTCTGGTGCACCCGAAAAAGAAAACCATTTATTTGGCACAAGTCACGCCAATTGCCGTTGCCTCATCACAAATTCGTGATAGGCTTCGAGTAGGCGAACCGATCCACCAGTGGGTCGACCCGGCTGTGTCCGAATACATTGATGAAAAAGGATTGTATCGATGAACGACGATCTTGATCCTCGTATTGATCTTTACGTGCAGGCCGTTCTTGGGAAAAAAGTAGACGCTCCAGTAGCCTTGGATGTCCGCGGGCTTACCTCCATTGCGGACACCTTTGTCATCTGTAGCGGGCGTTCCAACCGGCAGGTGACGGCCATTGCAGACCATGTGGAGCGCTTTTTAAAGGCGTCCGGGATTCGTCCGCTCAGTGTGGAGGGTCGCAAGGAGGGCCATTGGGTCTTGATGGATTATGGCGATGTGATTATCCATATTTTTTACGAAGAGACACGCGCTTTTTACGACCTGGAAGGCCTGTGGGTGGATGCCAAACGAATTACATCGGACAGCCTTGAAGCGTACAAAAAATCCGCATCGGAACCCTTTGACGGTGAGGAGATAATTGTTGATTGAGATAATGAACGGAGCAAGATAATGCAACGACCCAAACCAATGATGTTGATGATCCTGGACGGCTGGGGCAAACGCACCCCCGATCAGGGAAATGCCGTCTGCCTGGCCGATACCCCGTGTCTGGACCGCCTGTTGGCCGAATACCCCAAAACCCAGCTCCAAACCTCGGGCAAGGCCGTAGGTCTGCCTGAGGGAATCATGGGCAACTCGGAAGTGGGCCACCTCAATATCGGAGCAGGTCGCGTGGTCCCCCAGGACCTGATGCGCATCGACTCGGCGATTGAGGACGGAAGCTTTTTCTCCAACGTCGAAATCAATAACGCGATCAAGAGCGCCTTGGACAGCGATGGCGCTTTGCATCTTATGGGACTGGTCTCCGACGGTGGTGTCCATAGCCAACTCACCCACCTGCTGGCGCTGCTGGATATGGCCAAAAGCAGTGGGCTCACCCGTGTCTACGTTCATGTGATCCTGGACGGTCGCGATACACCACCCCAAGGCGGAAAAGGGTATGTTTCACAGCTCCAGTCCCACATCGACACCCTCGGCAACGGCGCCATCGCCTCCATTTGCGGACGATATTACGCCATGGACCGGGATACCCGCTGGGAGCGCACAGAGCAAGCTTACCAACTCTACACCCAGGCCATAGGCCGTCGTGAAACCGACCCGGTGGCTGCTGTGGCCTCAGCTTATGAAAAGGGCCAGAGTGATGAATTCGTCAAGCCCATCATCATCACCGATGCGAAGGGAACACCCAAAGCATACGTGCAGGATGGCGACAGCATTATTTTTTTTAATTACCGTGCAGATCGCGCGCGGCAAATCACAAAAGCGTTTACACAAGAAAAATTCGCCGGCTTTGAGCGCCGGGCCCTGCCCAAACTGCAAACCTATGTTTGCATGACCCTCTATGATGAAAACTTTTCCCTTCCCATGGCCTTTCCAGCGATCCAACTGGAAGATATTCTGGCAGAGGTGATCAGCCGTCAGGGCCTTTGGCAACTGCGCATCGCCGAGACGGAAAAATATGCGCATGTGACCTATTTTTTCAACGGGGGACAAGAAGATCCTTTTGATAAGGAAGAGCGCTGTCTCATTGCCTCACCGCGGGAGATAGCCACTTATGACCAGAAGCCGGAAATGAGCGCCATCGCTGTTACGGATGAAGTATTACAACGCATCGCTTCCGACCAATATGATTTGATTATACTGAATTTTGCCAACATGGACATGGTGGGACATACCGGCATATTACCCGCAGCCGTTCAAGCCGTTCAAACTGTGGATCGATGTGTCAGCCGCATTGTCGAAGCGGTGTTGTCTAAAAACGGGGCCGTGCTGATAACGGCAGACCACGGCAATGCCGAGACAATGATCACCCCGAACGGCCGGGTTCACACGGCCCATACCACCAACCCGGTCCATTTCCTTTTGGTAAGTGATCACCACAAACACATGGCGTTAAAACAAGGTGTATTGGGAGACATCGCACCTACGATTTTGGATCTGATGGGCATTGATCAGCCTCGCAGGATGTCGGGTCAATCTTTGATTGAGAAATAGCAGACCAGCAATCACACAGCCCGATATGGACTCTGCTATTTTCCAGCCACATCCTGACTGCAGTGTTTACATATCTTGGCCCGCTTTTTAATAATTTCAGCACAAAAGGGGCACTCTCGCGTGAAAAACCGCTGGTGAATTTTGGAGACGGCCTCATCAATCGCTTTTTGCAGCTTCTGGTTTCCGGCCCGCATGGATCGAAGCGGTTCAATGGCCTCAACGGTACTCAAATCGCCCACCATCTCTGCCGCCTTGATACGAACCCGCGCGGGTTCACATGGATCACTGAGCAACTGCATGGCTGTTACGCCATCCTTGTTCACATAGCAATCCGCTAAGATGGAGAATCCTTTTTTAATGTTGGCCTCAAGTGCTTCTTGCTCCGCCATTGCTTGCTCGTCAATGATCTGGCCTTTGGCGCCCTGGGGGCTAAAAACCGGCATGCACTCATATTGATCGGTTCCCGGATAATTGAAGCAGCGCATGGACGCTCTTTGGGCATAGTTTTCTTCAAGGGTTTTCCACCCCTGGATATATAGTGGGCATTCATCGTTAAAACAGAGAAAAAGATAGGGCTCCCCCCACCCCAAACCATCTGAAAAAGTCACCGGAGGCACTTCCCATAAGTTCATCTCCTGTTGGCAATGGGGGCATTTGGGCTTCTCCATTTCGAGAACACGCTCCAGGTACTCTTGTTTCGTCTCTATGACCATTGATTCACTCCATTGGTTAATTTACCGGGCACCGCCGATATTCGGCACTGTCTATAGTAAGGCTGAATGCCCTGATGTCAATGTAACGGCCGGTGCTTGGACGTCAGAGGATCTGTCGATACGGACCCTTGCCAAAAGATAAAAACATCCATAGTATGGCCAATTAGGGATAAGCAAAAAAAAGGGGGATATGATGAGCATAGACCGCATGGTGATGGCTTTCGCGGGGGGGATGATATTGCTCAGCCTATTATTGTCATTTGTGCACCATCCTTACTGGCTTATTATGACGGCTTTTGTTGGCGTTAATTTGTTTCAAGCCGCTTTTACAGGATTTTGCCCGCTGGCCATCATTTTGAAAAAAATCGGTCTTAAACCGGGGGCAGCGTTTGAATAATTCTTGTTTGAAGAGTGCCTTGCGGATTCTTATGGGGCGGGATCACAGTTGTGCAGAACTGAATGAAAAGCTCCAAACCCGCGGATTTCACCGGCAAGAGATCCGAGGCGCCATCGACGCTTGCATGGACTTGGGTTATTTAGACGATGAAAGGTTTGCCGACGCCTATTTGCGTCAACTGCGAAACAGAGGCTATGGCATTAACGGCATCAGACATAGACTGTATGCCAAAGGCATCCCCGAAGATATTATCAGCACCTGTATCGCGTCCCGGTGTACCGATAGTCTTGAATTAGATACCTGCCGGCAGGTATTGGAAAAAAAAATCAGATATCTCCCAGGAAACAATACGGCACGTGATTCACGCTCTAAACTCCAACGTTTCCTGTTTGGGCGGGGATTTTCAAATCACACCATCTTTCGGGCAATGGAAGAGGCCTTGCCAAATTTATAATCTCAAAGCCTATATTAAGCGCTACCCCATATCCTTGTCTTGTAATGCCTTGCCAAGGGCGGCTTTCATACGGCTGCACGCATCATCCGAAAGCTGAGCGGTATCTGCTGAAGTGTCATCTTCAGGTGCAAACCGGCAAGCGCTGCGCATCGCTCTAAACTGCTGCTGAATAACGGCACATGGCGGACACAGTATTTGATGGATCTTCATGGATATCCTATCCCAAAAGGATAGGGAACGATCCATGCGTTGTGAACTTAGCTCAGCATATTCTTTACAATTTATCATCCAGCCGGCCATGGTCTCTTCCTCCTATTTGGCTTCATCGAGCCATTTTGTCTCTAAACAACTCCGCAACTGCATGCGCGCGCGATACATCATCACCCAAAGGTTGGATTCGGTGATGGATAGTTGCCGGCAGATATCGCCTGTGCTCATCTCTTCGAACTCCCGCAGCATGAAAATTTCCGACAATCGAGCCGGCAATTGAGCCAGGCAAAGATAAAGGACATCCATAAACTCGCGTTGCTCATACGCAGTGCTCGGATTGACGGTCCATTCATTAGGTGTGACCCGCCAGTGCCCGGTTTCATCGAACAGCTGGTCGAGGTTATTGGCAACGACTTCGATATCGTCTGTTGTGTATTGATTGCTCCTGCGGCGATAGTGATCGACAATTTTTCGTTTCAAAATGGCGATGAGCCACGTTTTGATCGATGATCGCCCCTGAAATCGCTCAAAGGCTTTAATTGCCGCCACCAAGGCCTCCTGCACCAGATCCTGGGCCGTCTCCTTATCGGCAACACGCGACAACGCGTAGCGATACATGTAGTTTCCATAGAGATCGACCCATTGCTCAGGACCGGCCACCGCGTCATCATAGGTTGATTGACTGGATGCCATCTGGCTGTCCTCGTCTCCTGCATAGGATTGGGTAACCAGTTCTTATATATCAGACCGTCTTACCAATTTCAATGTCTGCCGCATACCGCGCTTACGCCCTAATCGAGCGCAGACAAGATTATGCTGTAATGGCCCTGCCCTTATTTCCCCCCTATTGCCAAAATATCAAACTGTCTTTACACATCACGTTGTCGGTTCAACCTTTATAAGCTCTCTCCATTTTGTTTACGCCCAATCAGGCGTTTCACAGAAGTTGTCGGTCCGGGGGGATTTAACTTACACCGCCGGATAGTTGCATAAAAAATATGGCAAAAATGTGAAGTTATTTTTGCGCGGTTCGAACCTGGATATGGTTCGGTGCTGTGAGGGATTCGAAGCCCTCGCGGGTAAAGTCTAGTCAGCTGCCCGCAAGCATGCTAACACATTGTAAAAAGGTATGCGAGCTAACGAGGTGAAGGGTGTATGCCCTGAATCTGCCCCTTAGCCCCGAGAAAAATAGATTACGGATAGGACAAAAGGCACGCAAAGAGCCGAAGCTGGTATTCACCTCGTTAATCACCAATGGATGGTTAAATTTCTTCAACACCGCATTGGTGACCCGCGTATCATTAAGTTTGCCGAATGGGCACGCAACAAGAGAAGTGAACTGAGCAAGGCACAGATGTTGAAACGAGCCAGGATGCGGATGGTTGGGCATCTGAACTATTACGCCATAACGGATAACTCGGATAAATGC
>JASFKE010000330.1:0-5439 GCA_050118795.1 Desulfobacteraceae bacterium
CCACATTCATGTTAAATGACTGCAGCACGATTCACACCACGGACCGCAACCATTTTTCTGAAATCAAGAACAAAGGCATCGATTTTATTTTCCATTAGGCCTCAATGTATCGATAATTCGGACGCACCTCACCAAAAGATAGGGTGAAGTTGCGTGTAGTGCAAAAAACCCGCTAAAGGCACCGGCTCATGAAACCCGAAAGTTGAGTTAAAAATCTTTTGAGAATAGCGCACTGTATGCATGATTCACCATGGTCACTGCGTCAAACACCGGCAAGCCGGTCACTAGTCGAACGGTGCCGGCATATGGCGGCATGTTAGTGCATTCCAGAATGATGGCCCCAATGTCTGGATGTTTGCCAATCAGACGTTCGGCAGCTGATTGCATCTCGCGTCGGCATTTATGCTTATCCAGAGTCGGTTTCCCCTCAATAAATACAGCGTTGAACTCTTGCGCCTCCTCCATGCCGATCACCACCAAGGGGTATTTCTGGATGCCCACTCCCGCCAAATGGGCATCGGTCAACGATGGCCGGTGGGCCGTGATAATGCCGATCTTCTGATCGCTTCGAATCAATGCGTGAGCCAGATGAGCCTGCAAAAGGCTGGAAGTAAATACCGGTACCGGCAATGCGTTGGCGAGATGCCGATGAAACAGCGCCAGAAAACCGCAACTGGTGGCGATGGCTTTGACTCCTTTGGCTACCAATTTCTTACCCGCATCGATGAAGTCTTCAATCAATCCCGCATCGGCATCGATGACAACCTTTTTTGGCGAGGCGCCAGGGACGGTTTGGAAACGGACGGAAAAAGAGAAGGTTTCCGGATTGCCGATATCCCCAGCTATCCTCGGAAATTTGGTTTCCAGCATCAGAATACCGAAAAGAGGTTCCTTGTTGCCGCATTTACTTTGGTCTTTCATGCGATCTTCCTTAATCGAGGTCCTGGGATGTTTGACGGCCTGTAGTCATCCGGGCAAGGGCACCCAAGGGGACCGGTTTTACCGGCGCGCGTGCCGAAGTGATGCCGACGGCTTCCGGACGCCGTTGCGTAAACGCGCCGATCATGTCGGACAGAATCGGTCCGCAGATCCTACCCTGGCAATGGCCCATACCACAGCGGGTCGCTTTCTTGATGCCGCTGACGGTGTCGAAACCGTTGGCCAACTGCCGGCGGATCTCGCCCATGGTGATCTCTTCACACCTGCAGATCATGGTGTTATCGGGGATCCCCTCATAGCAACCCGGCTGCAATCGACACAATCGGTTTAAAAAGCAGCCGTATCGGAGTAGTTGAGTCCGCTTACGCAGCAATGACCGCATATGCCTCTCATGGGTTTTCCGGTCCACCCGCCCCAGTTTAAAAAGAAGGTCCCAAGCCGCGAGTTGCCCTTCAATCAGGGACTTTCCGGCACCGCCAATGCCGGTGGTTTCCCCGACGGCATATACGGCATCCACCGAGGTCGCCATGGTATTGCTCACCACTACGTGCCAGCCGCCTTTATCGATGGCATGAGAGACGGTGCAACCGGCCTGTTGCGGCAGTTCAATGTTGGGGGAAAACCCATATCCTACGGCCAAGGTGTCGGTGACGTGGATCTGTTCGGTTCCCTGGATGATGCCACCGTCAGCATCGACACGCACTGCAACAACACGCTCCAGATGATCTGAGCCTCTGGCTTCAATAACACGCACCCTCTGCTTTAGAGGGACACGGGCCGCGGCCAGCCGGGACAGGTATACGGCGCCCTCGAGAAGTTTTGGCCAAATGTACCGTCCAGCCGTGAAGGCGTTGAGTTTCTCTGCTACGCCGTTTTGGTCCAGCACGGCATTGACCTTGCCGCCATTGACCGTAATTTCCGCTGCCAAAACAAGCATCAATGGCCCGCAACCAGCGATCAAGGTGTTTCTTCCCGGAAGAACGCCTGAGCTTTTCATAAAGATTTGGGCGGCACCAGTTGAAATAACCCCAGGCAGGTCCCAGCCTTTAAACGGCAATTGTCTTTCTCTTGCTCCGGTGGCCAGGATCAATGCATCGGCCCGGTATTCAGAGACCCGGCCGCGGCTCTTTTCCACCAGAAGGGTATGTTCCGGGTAAATTCCCAGCACCTGGGCATCATTGAGGATATTGATGCTCTCCTTTCCGAGTTGCCTTACCAGCCGCATTCCAATGTGTTTGATACGGTCCGGCTCAAATCGCCTTGACGCTTGTCGGCAGTGGGGCTGTTTGCGCAGCAGTTGCCCCCCCATATGACTGTTTTCATCCACAACCAGAATACGCAGACCATACCTGGAGAGCAGCCTGGCGGCGGTCATCCCACCCATGCCGCTGCCGACAACAATAACGTGGTACCGCTTATTCATCGATTCCGATCTCCATGCGATCCTGGACCAGCGTCATGCAGGCCCGTTGATTGGGCATTCCGTTGATGGTGACCAAACAGTCGTAGCAAACCCCCATGCCGCAAAAGAGGCCCCTGGCCTGACGGTATTTGGGAGTTTTGCGCAACACCTGGTAGCCAGCGGCAAACAGGGCCGCATGAACGCTTTCACCCATATAGGCCGGACATTTGCGTCCATTGACAAAAATGGTGATTTTGGGACCGCGCTTTATGGACGCGATTCGCAGGTCATTCATGGGTGGGCTCCGCATCCTCTTTTGTGGTGTCAAAGCGACCCAGCCGGAAATCTTCCAATGGGATATCGCTCTTGCCAGTAGCTATCAGCTGGGCCATCAGCGCACCGGTGACGGGTGCCAGGGCAATCCCGTCGCCTTCATGTCCGGCCGCCATGAAAAACCCGGGGATAGGATCCACCGGACCGAGGATCGGTAAACCATCCGGTGTGAAGGGGCGTAGGCCGGCAAATGCCCGGATGACGTGGATCCGATTCAGCGCGGGGATGATACCGGCCGTTTTGGCGGCGATGCGCTGCAGCCCTTCCGGGGTGGTTCGTTTGTCGTAACCGACAAATTCCCGGGTGGATCCCAACAGAAAATTGCCGTTCTCCGTTTGCTCAATGGAGATTCCCTCTCCCATTCCTTGGGCGATCTCCGGATTGTACTTGGCGGCAATGTACTTTGCCGATATCATGCAGGTTTGAATTATGCGCGGGCAGTGCTCCGTGACGATGATCTGGCCCCGTCTGGGTTTAATGGGGATCGTAAGGCCCACCATCTGTCCAATGTCACAAGCATGGGCGCCGGTTGCGTTGACAACGATGTGGGCAGCGATGCGTCCTGTGTCCGTTTCCACTGCCGACACCTTTCCTGCGGCCATGTCGATGCCCGTAACTGAAGTCCCGGTGATGATGCGGGCACCAAGCGATCTGGCTCCCAAGGCAAATCCCAGCGTCAAGGCAATGGGATTGACCTGGCAATCCAGCTTCGAGAACGTCGCCCCTGAAATCTGTTTGGAGAGTTGGGGCTCCAGCCGGCGGGCCCCCGCAGCATCGAGCAGGGTAACTTCCAATCCGCCCTCCTGTTGAGCGCTCACGAATTGCTCCATGGCCGCCATCTCTGCTTCAGTCTCAGCCACCACCATGCCGCCGGTGGCCATGTATTCAATGGGTACCGGCAGTTGTTTTGCCAACGCATCGAACCTGCGACGGCTCTCCAGGGCCAGTTCGAGGTGGATTCCGGGCTTTTTGGACTGTAGAAACACCAGACCGTCGCATGCGCCGGAGCTGCCGGAAGCAATATCCCCGCGTTCCAGCATGGTGACACGCAGTTTATGCTTTGCCAGATGATAGGCAACGGAGCTGCCGATGATGCCGGCACCGATAATCACCACATCTGCTTGTGAAACGCCCATACCGATCTCGTCTTTTACCAACACGGGGTTATGCCCAAATCGATCCTTAAAACCGAAAGCTGAGTTCTACGTGTTCAGTTCTACTTCTCTGCCTTTCGAAAACTTTGCCCATACGGGCCGGAACACGATTACGGCCAGCACCAGGATGCCGATGATGCGCACTGCGGGTGAATTGAGTAGGTCGGGTTTGGTGCATAAAAAAGTGACAAGGCCGGCCAGGATGAAAAGGAGGATTTGAAGAAAAATATTCAGCGGTTTGACAAAGTACCGGCTCAGTGCCCCTGCGAATAGAGTTATGGCGACGATGAGCATCAGCACCACCGAAATGATCTCAAGAGGTGTGCCAAGCATCAGCAATGCTTGGTTGTAGACAAAAACATAAGGGATCAGAAATCCCGCCAGTGCCAGCTTAAAGGCTTCGAATCCGGTCTGCAGCGGTTTTGATTTGGCAATGGCAGCGGCGCAGAAGGCGGGAACGCACACCGGCGGCGTGACGCCAGCCAATACGGCAAAATAGTAGACAAAGAGATGGGTCGGCAGCATGTCCGCGCCCATGGCCAGCAGGGCCGGCCCGCCGATGGTAATGGCAATGATGTACGCCGGGGTGCAGGGCAGCCCCATCCCCATGACCAATGAGGTGACCATGATCAGCAACAGAGCCGGCAGCATTTGGCCTCCGGACCAGTTTGTGATGACTGTGGCGACGCCGAGCGCAAGACCGGTATGGGTGACAATGGCGACAACCATGCCCGCCCCTGCACAGGCAAGGGCAATCATGATCATGTTGTGGCCTGCCAGGCGGAGGGTTTTAAAGATCCTGGCAGGCGTCATGCGTGTCTCTTTTTTGATAAAACTGATCAAAAAGGTAATCGCAATGGCGGCATTGGCCGCATAGAAAGGCGAAAATCCTTTCAGCAGCAAAATCACCAAAGCGACCATGGGGATAAGTAGATAGGAGTCTTTAAGGACCTGTTTATAGGAGACCAAATCCTCCTCGTTCACGCCTGCAAGATTGTCTTTCATGGCCATGTAGTGGACCCGCACCACCATGCTGGCGTATAGCAGCACCGATCCCAGCATCGCGGCAATAACGATTTTGATGTAGGATATGCCCGTGATCTCCGCCATGACAAAGGCGCCCGCCCCCATCACCGGCGGCATGAGCATGCCGCCGGTGGAAGCCGCGGCTTCCACAGCACCGGCAAATCTGCGTCGGTAACCCAGTTGTTTCATCAAAGGGATGGTGAACACACCGGTGGAGTATACATTTGCCGCCGCCACACCGGAAATGGACCCGAAAAGTCCCGAGGAGATCACAGCAATCTTCGCCGGTCCGCCATTGGTCCTGCCGGCGAACCGGCATGCCAGATCGGTGAAAAACTGTCCTGTCCTGGTGACTTCCATGAAAGCGCCGAAAATAACAAACAGGGCCACAAAGGTGGCCGATACACCGGTAATTGAACCAAAGATACCGGCATCGGTGAGCAGATACTGCATCTCGATGATTTCAGCGAAGTTGATGGGTTTGGAGTAGAACACTCCTGGCAGATACGGAGCAATATAGAGATAGGCAAAAAACGCGGCAATGAGATATGCCATGGCGGGAACAACGGCCCGCCGAACGGCTTC
>JASFKE010000331.1:0-5416 GCA_050118795.1 Desulfobacteraceae bacterium
TCAGCGGTGAGGGCTATGATGTCGAACAGGCCGAAAATGCCGACAAGGGCTTGAAACTGCTGGACGGGCGCCATTTTGACATCATCTTGCTGGATCTGTTGATGCCGGGCATGTCGGGTCTGGAGGCCCTTGATCATATCCGCGCCAACCATCCGGATACGGTGGTGATCGTCATCACCGGGTATGCGACCCTGGATCATGCCATCAGTGCCATGAAGAGCGGCGCCTTTGATTTTATCTCCAAGCCGTTCTCTCCTCAGGATCTTCGCCTGGTCATCACCAAAGCCCTCGAGCATATTCGAACACTGCAGGACATTGCCCATGAGAAATCGCGCATGCGCACGATGATCGATCATCTGCCCGGGGGCGTTATGGCCACGGATTCCAAAAAAAATGTCGCCCTGGCCAACCATGCCTTCATCACCCTGATCGATTACCGCGGAGCGAATCCCATCGGCCGGCCGGTGCATCTTCTGGTCGACGAGCCGATTGTGCTGGATATGATCGATCAGGCCATCAACATGCCGGAAGAACAATTTACCGCGGAAACAGCCGAGATCCGCATCAATCCGGCGGGGTTTGAAGAGACGCGCATCCTGGGGGTTCGCTGTGTGCCGTTTCGTGACAGACTCCGCCGCAATCTGGGCGCCATTACCGTTTTACGAGATATCACGGCGGTAAAACAGATGGATCAGATGAAATCTGATTTTGTCTCCATGGTCAGTCACGAAGTGCGCGGTCCGCTGAACTCTGTGCTCATGCAGCACCAGGTTATTCTCGACGGACTCGCCGGAGAGATCACTGCCAAGCAACGGGATATTTTACAGCGCGCCTCAAAAAAGATTTCGGCCATGGTCAATCTCTCTTCCGAGCTGCTCGATCTGGCCAAAATGGAGTCGGGTCTGATCAATATGGAAAAAGAGGAGTTGGCCCTTGCCTCCATCGTGTCGGAGCAGGTGGCCTTTCATCAGATCAAAGCGCAGGGCAAGGCCATCAGCCTGACGCTGCAACCACCACCTGCCGAACTGCCGCCGGTCCTCGCCAACCGGATCAACATTGAGGTGGTGCTCTCCAACCTGATCAGCAACGCCATCCGCTATACGCCGGAAAAGGGCAGCATCACTGTTTCCGCCCATCGAGACGCCGACTATGTTTGCCTGCGGGTGTCCGACACCGGTTTCGGCATCGCGCCGGAAGATCTTGGAAGGATTTTCAGCCGTTTTTACCGGGTAAAAAACGAACATACCCGCTACATCGTCGGTACCGGACTCGGTCTGCCCATCGTCAAAGGAATTGTCGATGCGCATAACGGCAGGATCGAGGTCGAAAGCCAGGAGGCGGAGGGCAGCACCTTTTCGGTCTACCTTCCCATTGCTTGACCTCTATTCACATTCAATCTCCTTTGCCATATATACTCTTGACGAAAGGGTTTATTGTCAGTTATCTGTTTATATATAGCATGTGCAGGTACGCCAGCATCAGCATTAACAAATACCCTCAGATGTGTAGCCAAATCCTTATCAATAGAATTTCCTTTGGCCTCTATTGATATTCCATTTTCATCCTCTCGCCTGCCAAAGAGCGAATTCAAGGCCCTTTCATAAATACCCACAGAGCTTCAGCCTTGCTGTTCACTGCTCTGCCGAGATGGTTAAACCGGTTCCGTTCTGTTTGAACCGGGGCAATGGTTCCAAGTCAAATTCGGGGAGGTGTCCATGTCAATGGATAAAGAGCGGCGTACCGGCATGCGATACGCTACAGACCTGGATATCCATTTTACCGAAGGCGACCGGCCCGGTGATCGCAGTGCATGTGTTGCGGATGTCAGCAGCGGCGGCATGCGGCTCAACTCCAATGCGGCGCTGCAACCGGGTGATATGATTCATATCCGCTGCGCCGAAAAAACATCGGCGGACAACCTGCTCGGTTTGGAAAAAGCTTGTGCGGCCAAGGTCGTCTATTGTCTCAAGCGCGGAAAACAAGACATGCCCTACGGCATCGGCGTACGCTATCACGCGCTTGGGGGCCTGTCTGGTGGATTCTATGTGCCCGAACCCGATTCATCCTGCACCCGCGATGTGGCAAAACCCAAGGGGGCTCGGGCAGGGCATGATAGCCGTCCCATTGAGCAAAGCAAAGCGATAGACGCAACCAACAGTGTGTTTCGAGAGGCCTTGACCTGTGAAAGTGAAGAGGAGCGGTTTCGCATGGTTGCTGATTTTTCCTGCGATTGGGAGGACTGGATTGCTCCCGACGGGAAATATATTTATGTTTCACCATCATTTGAACGTATCACCGGATATTCACCCCATCAAATGTTCGAAAATCACAGGTTTTTTGGAACACTTCTCCATTCTGACGACAAAGCGAAGGTTGAGCGGCACTTGCTCAATCAAAACAGCAGGCATGGTATCAGGGGGATTGATTTTCGAATTGTTGACCGTAACGGGGAGACCCGCTGGATCTCCCGTCTGTGCCAGGCGGTGTATAATAGTGAGGGGGAGTGGCTCGGCAGCCGTGGGAGCAATCGGGATATAACGCAACAGAAAAAAATCGAGGGACAGCTGCGCCAGGCTCAAAAAATGGAAGCCATTGGACGCCTTGCGGGGGGCGTGGCCCATGATATCAATAACATGCTCAGCGTGATCCTCGGAAATGCTGAACTGGCATTGCATGAAGCGGGGATCAACCCGTCGGTGCCTGCCTATCTGACGGAAATTATCAATGCCACCAAGCGCTCCGGGGAAATTGTCCGCCAAATGCTGGGGTTTGCCCGCAAACAGATTATCGACCGGAAGGTACTCGACCTCAACGAGACCGTTGAGGGAATGCTCCCGATGCTCCGGCGGCTCATCGGCAAAGAGATCGATATCGCTTGGTTTCCCCAGACAGGCTTGTGGCACGTCATGGTGGATCCCCTGCAGATTGAACAGATCCTGGCCAATCTTTGCTCCAATTCACAGGATGCTATCAAGGGTGCTGGAACATTTACCATCGAAACCCAAAACATTGTCTTTGACGACAAGGACTGCGCCGACGACATCGGATTAGCTCCGGGAGGGTATGCAATGCTAGCCATAAGCGATGATGGTTGCGGTATATGTCAGGAGGATCTCGATAAAATTTTTGATCCGTTCTTTACGACCAAGGATATAGGGCACGGCACAGGCTTGGGACTGGCCGCGGTCTACGGCATTGTCAAACAGAGCAATGGATCCATCGATGTTTACAGTAAACAAGGCAAAGGAACGACCTTTAAAATTTACTTTGCCAGATATGTGGACCGAAGCGTCGATGCTCAGAGAGAAAACGGCGGAGAGCTCTAAAAATCAGAGAAACCAGGCCGGCAATGAAAGATTTTCATTTTAGGCTGGATAAACAAATCAAAGCGTTAACCGTCCTGTGATTTTGAGGATCGGGTGTTATGCACGCCATCTCTATCCCTGGCGAACCATATTCTAGCGCAAACTTAGTGTTTGAATAACATTAATTCGGTAGGTTCGTGTTATATGCATAGGGAATCCATTCAAGCGATGGCGCAATTCCCCCCTTTAGCCTCCCACTTGTTTTCCAAGGAGAAAGAAGATGAAGAGCATTACGAAGCTAATCGTTCTTTTGATCGGTATTGCCATGGTGGCAGGTCTGCTACCGGTGAATGCCGCAGCGGCCAAGCATGTCATAGCGGTCACAGACATCGAGGGGCTTGAAATGCTGCAGCGTGAATTCGGCGCATTCAAGGACCTGCTCTCTGAAAAGCTGGAGAGCGAGATCGATTTTTATCCAGTGCCCAATCGAACCGCCGCGGTGGAAGCGGTCAAATCCAAAAACGTCGATTTTGTCCTGACCGGACCTGCCGAGTACGTGGTTTTTAAAAAACTGACCGATGCCAAACCGGTCATCGGGTTCTCACGGCCGGATTACTTCTGCTCGATGGTCGTTCTGGCCGATAGCGGTATCAGCAGTGTGAAAGACCTCAAAGGCAAAAAGATCGCCATCGGCGGTGTGGGTTCCACCTCCAAGCATCTGGCGCCGATGCAGATCCTTGCGGACAACGGACTGGATCCGCTCAAGGATGTGAAGATCATCCACACCAGCGTGGATCTGGGTTGGCAGGCCCTGAAACGCGGCGACGTTGCGGCCTGGGGCATGACCACCGACAAATTCCTGAAATTGAGAGGCAAAGACAATGATTTGCAGCCCGGCGCCTTCAAGGTGATTGCCCGGGGTCCCGACCTGCCCAATGACGTTCTATTGGCGGCCAAGCATGTTGACCGGCAAACCATCGAAAAAATGAAAAACGTCTTCACCAAATTCTCTGATGAGCTGGTGCAGGCGATTTTGCAGGGTGAAGACAATAAAAAGTACACCGGCATGAAATTTCTGCCCACGGTAATGGATAAAGACTACGACTACGTACGTTCCATGTACCGTACCATCGGCTACCCGAAGTTCGCTTCATTTGTGGAGTAATGCCATTGCTGGTGCAGGCTCAGAAACAAGGGCCGCTTTCGTCCACTGTGGATAGTGATGCGCCGCGCCTGTGCGTGGCTTCATTGTGTAAGTCCTATGCCGGGCGAGGAGCCGTGCTCGAAGATGTCTCTTTTCGTGCAACCCAAGGGGAGTCTGTCGCCCTGATCGGCGGCAACGGCAGCGGCAAGTCCACGCTGCTGCGTTGCTGCCTGCGACTGATCGAACCTGACAGGGGTGACATTCACCTTCTCGGCGAACCCATCACGGCCTTGAATGGCGCTCGGCTACGCCGGCTGCGATCACAGGTCGGCCTGGTGTTCCAGCGGCATAACCTGGTCCCCCGGTTTTCGGTGTTGACCAATGTCATCCACGGCGCCATGGGGCGCACCTGTGGAATGAAAACGTGGATTCAGGGGATTGCCCCCCGGCATTTGAGGGATGAGGCCATGACCTGTCTGGATAAGGTCGGCCTTGGGCATCTGGCCGCATCCAAAGCGAGCCGGCTTTCCGGTGGCGAGTCCCAGCGGGTGGCCATTGCCAGGGCCTTGATGCAACGACCGCATCTGATGATGGCCGATGAGCCTGTGGCCAGCCTCGATCCCAAGGTCGGTCGTGAGGTCATGGAACTCTTCATTGAACTGATCCATAAGGAAAACATCACATTGGTCTATGTATCTCACGACCTGGACCATGCGCTGCACTACTCTGAAAAACTGCTGGGACTGCGTCACGGTAAACTGGCCATCGACGGTAATACCAGTGATTTTGCCAAGCGTGATTTGAATGCCATCTATCATTAATCCTGTACTATCGGCACAGCCGGAACTTCCTCATCGTTTCCGCCTGCCGCCCCCGTGGAAGTTTATCCTCTACGCTCTGGCGCTGGCATTCTTCGTATGGTCGCTGCGCGGCGCGGAACTCTCCCTATCCGGCCTGTTTAAGGGGA
>JASFKE010000332.1:0-5411 GCA_050118795.1 Desulfobacteraceae bacterium
TTATGGTTTACTACAAAGGAGAGCGCCTTAGCCAAGGCCGGTTGGAGGCACAACGGACCCAGGGCAGTTACTGGGTCTGCGATGATCTTGAGGTATTGGAATTTTTTCAGAATGCCTGGGATTTCTATAATGCCTGGGACGTTTTAGGTCCTGCAAATGGCAATGCACTTGAAACGATTGTGGTGCGTGTATTGGCCAACACCCAATTGTGGGGATTCGACCTGAATACATTGCCCGATCTTTCATCGCGTGTGACAAAATCGGTTCGAAGTATACTCTCCAATGGCATGCCGGCAGCTCTGGCCGAACTAATGCAAGAAACGGAGGGACACCATGGATAGTAGCGTGAGTGCATTGCGGATCGATTCCAATGACAACGTAGCCATAGCTATCAGCCGGATCGAAGCAGGTGAGTCTATCCATATCGACCAGATACGAATCGTGACCAAAGAGCCAATCCCACAAGGCCATAAGGTTGCACTCGCATCTATCGAGGTCGGTGAGCCGGTAATCAAATACGGCCACCCCATCGGCCGGGCCACCCAACCGATCAAAATCGGCCAGTGGATTCATGCCCACAACATGCAAAGTGCGTTGGAGGGGGTCCAGGACTATAGCTATCAACCAAGCCCAACGCCCACCTTTGGAACCGGTTCAGCATATGCTTTCGAGGGCTACCTGCGGCAGGACGGTCGAGCCGGAATTCGGAACGAGTTGTGGATCATCCCTACCGTTGGCTGTATTAATTCCATCGCCGAAATGCTCGCGGCCAAGGCCAATGCCCAATTGGGCGGCGGCAATATTGACGGCGTCCATCATTTCGCCCATCCATATGGATGTTCCCAACTTGGTGGCGACCTGAACGCCACCCAAAAGGTTCTGGCTGCACTGGTCAATCATCCCAACGCCGGCGGCGTTCTGGTGATGGGGCTTGGCTGTGAAAACAACCAGATCGATGATTTCAAAAACAAAATCGGGACCTATGATGCCGAACGCGTGAAGTTCTACAATATCCAGGATGTTGAAGATGAAATCGGCCAAGGCATGGCATTGTTGGAGCAATTGGCAGCATATGCAGGACGTGCTCAACGGCAGCGCCTGCCGGCCGCCAAACTGGTGTTGGGATTAAAATGCGGCGGATCGGACGCCTTTTCCGGCATCACTGCCAATCCTTTGTTGGGAGAGATATCCGATCGCATTATTGATGCGGGTGGCAGCGCTGTTTTGACGGAGGTGCCCGAGATGTTCGGCGCCGAGACCATTTTAATGAATCGCGCAAAAGATGAGGCGGCGTTTCACAAGATTGTCCGCTTGATCAACGACTTTAAAGAGTACTTCTTGCGACACAACCAGACGATTTACGAAAACCCCTCTCCGGGCAACAAGGAAGGCGGCATCACTACCCTGGAGGAGAAATCGTTGGGTTGTATCCGCAAAGGCGGCCGCAGTCAGGTAATGGATGTGTTTGCTTACGGCCGACCAATTTCGGGTCAAGGTTTGATGCTTTCAAACGGTCCGGGTAACGATATGGTATCGACCACGGTACTGGCAGCAGCCGGCGCTCAACTCGTCTTGTTCACCACCGGCCGTGGGACACCCTTCGGCGGTCCGGTACCGACCTTAAAGGTATCCTCCAATTCAGCTATGGCCGTGAAAAAGAAAATTTGGATCGATTTTGACGCCGGTCGTCTGCTTGCCGGGGAGACCATGCAATCTCTGGCCGACGGGCTTTTCGAGCAAATTCTACAGACTGCTTCCGGCAAATTGCGTACGAAAAATGAGCGCCTCAATGCGCGTCAAATAGCCATATTCAAAGACGGCGTAACGTTGTAAAAGATCGAGTCCGGCAATCATCTTTGGCAATGCCTTGTCTATGTAGATCTGAATATGGTCAGAGCAGGTGTGGTGGATCATCCTGCAAAGTGGCAATGGGGCGGATACAATGAGATTCAGTACCCCAAAGCACGGTATCGTCTTATCGACCACAATTTATTACAAAGGCTGTTAATTGTAGATTCGCATGAGCAATTTGCATAAAAGTTTGGTCCGACCCCCATGCCCATATTTTTTAATGTTTAAAAATTTAATATACACTCTGGTAATTATTTGTTTGGGCGGCACTTATAACGCATGGAGCGACGATCGATTAAAAAAGGCTTATGACAGGCTGACTTTTAAGCCTGTAATGTCGCTCGGAGAAGGGTTTCGGGACGATGCAAAACTTCGGCACAATGTTCGAGATTACGGAGCCGTGGGCGATGGGTACCACGATGATACCCAATCGATCGAAAAGGCCGTTGCAAAAGCAACGGCAGGTGAAACCGTTTTCTTTCCACCGGGAAAATACATGATTACTTCTCCAATCATAATTGATAAATCACATATTGCCGTAAAAGGCAAAGATGCCGAAATTATTTTCAGGCCCGTCGCGACCAGGGAATTATCATTCCGCTCACTGAATAATGGAAAAAGCTTCGGTAAAAAATTCTCTTCTTCGGCGTTCCTGATAAAAGGAGATTTTCTATTGCCGGGCTATAAGGTAGGTGGAAATAACACAGAAAATGCCACCCGGCTGGAATGTCCGGTAGCCACCGAAAAATTCGCTGAGGGAGACCTTGTGGTTGTAACGAACACCAATCATGGAAAAAAAGTAAAACTTTCCAAAAAAGTGCTGTATATGAATCGGGAACAAAATCTCTTCAGCCGTGTTGAGCGTGTTGAACAATCGGCTATTGTGCTTGCTGATCCGTTGCCTTTTCCCTTGGAAGCTATTAACAAACTAGTGGTTTTCCAGATAAGTGCTGTTGTCAATGTAGAATTGTCTGACCTGACGATCACCATTGCCTCTAAAAAAAAAGATGTGGAAAACATCAGTGGCATTACACTGATCTACACGGCTGGTGCTGTTATAAACAAAGTTTCCTTGCGACATACGTTGAAGGAATCCATCAACCTTCAACACTGCTACCAGTGTGAAATATCGGAATGCAATTTGACCGATATGTTTCGGTTCGACTCTCAGAACGGCTTAGCGGTGAATCTGGATCGCAGCCACTTCTGCGTAATACAAAACAATTTCATTGCAAACTCCCGGCATGCTGTTTTACTCAACCACGGTAACAGCAACTGTGTGATTGAGCATAATTTAATTAAAGACGCCATAGCGATTGCGGCCATTGATTTGCACGGAGAATTCAATTCATACAATGTTATCCGGGCAAATGATATATCCGGATGCAAAGCGGGAATCGTTGTGGGCGGAGGCGGAGAACATCATTACAATGACGGTCCCTTCAATGCAGTGATCGATAATAAAATAACCGACTGTGACATCGGCATCCAAATCAAAAACGAGACGGCTTCAACGATTATGGCGGACAATAAGATCAACAAAATAAAATACAAAAATAAGGAAATTATGGTTATTAATGCGTCTGAGGATGATATTATTCAAATAAAAAAGAGTACAACGCAAGCCCCTTAAAACCTAAAAAAGATAAAGTAAACAAACCTAATAATTAGGGCTTCCTGAGTTATAGATAATAGATTGTAAATACACACCAAATGTGTAATACTTCATGGGTATGAAGTCCTCAAAAACTCTTGGAAATCAGCAAAAACCTTTGCACTTTTTCCATTTTTTAGATCCTGCTCAACTTCATATCTAAGGGAGGCCAAATTATGCGTTTTTACAAGGGACAACACAAATATTATTGTGGCATCGATCTGCACGCAAGATGTTAGGCCATCAATCTTTCATTTTTTTATTATTCGTTTATCCCTGATAAACTCAATTAAAAATTTGGTTTTTTCCCAGTCAATCTTTACTAACCCTTTAAGTCTATCTATTTGTTTTTGAGGGTATTCCTCTTGCCATCTGTTGAGCAAACTCATTGAATTTTGTTTTCTTTTGTATTCGTAGATCAATTTCGTTAAATGTTCTTTATCAAAAGAGCTCCATACGCCTGCCGGGACTGTAAAATTCCAGCAAAGGACAGGATGAACTTCCTCATAAAATATTTCATCCATTTCTTGAGATGTAAGATCTGTTTTTGCCAATTCTTCAGCTACTAATAATAAGTCGATGTTATCGATTTCGTCATCCAAATAAAGATTAGACATTGAATGCCAAATGTCTTCTCTATCCATCGTATTTTTGCTATTCATGAAGGACTAACGAGTCTGTCGAAAAATAGGTTTTTTTGTGAAGCGCCAGTGTAACCAAAATCCTGAGCATGCCATTGTTAGGTGAATCATCATCTTATCTTTGCACAATAAGTCGTGATCTCCTGATATGTTTCTCTTTTTCGGGGCGGCCATTTATCGAGCTGGTTCGGGTTAAAAAACGTAATTTGTTCCTTTTGATCACTTGGGGCTTCGAATTTTTCATAATAGATACTACCTATCAAGTTCAATTTTTCTGAGCTATCAGTGTGTAATACAAGGTACCAATATTCCGTATCCCTGTCTTTAAAGAGATCGAATATGTCAAAAAGAGCAAAAGGACCGTCACCCCACTCTTCATACTTTGAAATATAGACAATCACATTATTGTGGAAGTCGATAATATCTGGTTTTCCACAACGTGATTTGATATTTTCAACGTGGTAAACATTCAATTCGAACTGAGACATTGCAGATAAAGGTAAATGATTGTCAGGTAGTACGAGTCTCATCCTTGAACAACCTGCAAAGAATAGTAATATTAAAATGGGAACAAGTCGTTTCATTTTACTGTTGAATCTTTCTTTGATTAATAAGTTTTCCAAACTCTCGTATCTCGTTATAATTCTTTCTAACTTGATCTTCTGGTAATTCACCACTAAAAGATTCTTTAAATAGTTCCGCGTGAGACTCTTCACCATTTTTGTTTTGGCTATGAAAAACCAAGTACCAGATTTCGGATGAAGTTACTTTTGAACTCCGCCTCGTTTCATAAGTAGCAATGTAAAATTCGATATTACTATCTGTGTCAACTATATCTGGTTGGCCATGGACGAATTTAATAGTTTTCCAATCGTAAATGTCAAGAGGTACATTTTCTATGCTTTCTATATTGATATCGTTATAGGGAGGAATTTGCCTGAAAATAACGCAACCGCCTAATAAAATCGTAATAACAATTAGAATAAATTTTTTCATAATTCCCCACATTTCTATTTCACCTAACTATAGTTATTCAGTGGAAATCTCGAACTGCACACGATTTTTGGTCAAACCACCAATTCCCAGGCGATTTGCGCATAATTAAAAGCCTATCTCAATAACGCACCAATATCATAACTGCTAGAAAAGATAAACAATCACATTTTTGAATTTCTTGCATTCGGTGTCAATTTGCATACTTATGGAGTTTTCCCCCAAAGTACGCAATTTACTTATTTCGGCTTGTCTGTGATCAGAACTGATGG
>JASFKE010000333.1:0-5410 GCA_050118795.1 Desulfobacteraceae bacterium
CTTTTGGGGATGATGACCATCGTCGCAATATTGCGCAAGTCCGGTTTTTTCGCCATCATATCCGTTAAAATCGCCGAGTTGACCAAAGGCAGCCCTCTAAAAATATTGGTGTTGTTTTCAGTGGTGACGGCTGTGCTGAGCGCATTTCTCGACAACGTCACCACCGTTCTGATCATTATCCCCATCATCATCGAGCTCACCTCAGGCATGGGACTGGATCCCAAAATTTATGTGATCAGCCAGGCGGTGATCTCGAATATCGGCGGCACCGCCACCTTGATCGGTGATCCGCCCAACATCATTATCGGCTCCAAAGTCGGGTTGACCTTCAACCAGTTCATGGCAAATCTGACGATTCCGGTCATCATCTGTTTTGTGTTGACCCTTTTATACATTTGGGCCACCAACCGCAAAAAATTCAAGCCCATCAACACCAATCTGGCCAAGGTTTTTTCCGTCCAGTTACTGCTGGAAAAAATTCGCCAAAACCACCTGGACATAAAAATCGATCAGCTCTTTTTAATCAAGAGCCTGGGATGTCTATTATTGGCCATTGGATTGTTCGTCACCCAGACCATCACCAAATTATCACCGGGTGTGGTGGCCATGCTGGCGGCCATGATCCTGTTCACCATCACCCGTGTGAATGTGGAGGAGATGCTCGAAGAGATCGAGTGGAGCACCCTGCTTTTCTTTACCGGGCTATTCATCCTCGTGGGGATATTGGAGGAGAAAGGGGTCATTGCCTGGATCGCCCACAATATTTTCATGCAGGTGGGCGATAACCCCTATGTAGCCGTCTTGATGGTGCTTTGGGTGTCAGGAATCGCATCGGGTTTCCTGGATAACATCCCCTTTACCATCACCATGATACCCATCGTGCAATTGATGTTGGAAGCCTCGGCCATACCCCACAACATTCTTTGGTGGGCTTTGGCTTTGGGTGCCTGCCTGGGCGGTAATCTGACCATGATCGGTGCATCGGCCAATATCGTATCCGTCGGCATGGCCAAACGTTCCAAAATCGATATTTCCTTTCTGGAATTCATGCGCTTTAGCTTCGTGATTACCCTGCTGACCCTGACAGTGGCATCCGCTTACCTCATGCTTTATTTATGGATTGTATTATGAACAAACAAGACAGAGACATCCTGCATCGCCTGATCCGGGAACATGAAGACGTGGCCGGATCTTCACGCGCCACCCTGCTGGCCTTGCGAGCCTTTATGGCTTCTTTGGATGAGCTTCAGTGCCCCGATGAAGAGCTCCGCGATCAATATATGGAACTCACACATGCCATAAAAACCACCCGACCCAAGATTATCCCGTTGATCCACCTCATCGAGGAGTTTGAAAAAGAGATTGAACCCTTTTTTACCAACGACCTTGGGCAGGTGCAGCAAAAGGCCAGAGAGATCCTGCAACAAAAGCACGACAAGCTTCAAGCCAAAAGCGGCAAAATCATTAAATTGGGGCTGACCTGCGTGGACAGTGGCGAAACCATCGTAGTTCACACCATCAATACCAACGTGATCAGCATCATCACCCTCTCCCATCAGGTGATGGAAAAAAACATCAATGTCATTGTGCTGCAGCAAAATCTGGCTAAAACCAAGCGCATGATCAGTCAATTACGGCAATCCGATGTTCCTCTGCAGGCCGTTCCGGAATACTCATTGAGCCACTATATCGGCCAGGCCAACAAGATGTTTTGCGCGGCCCTGTCCATCACCGCCGACCAAAAGGTGGTGGCGCCGGTGGGCACGGCCAATATTACCAGTCTGTGCCACGTTCATAAGATCCCGGTCTATCTCTTTGCCAATACGCTCAAATTTGCCCACGGCCTCTTCGATGATCAACGCATCCATCGTGAAACCATCCGACAGGACAAAGATGCCCAAGCTTACGAGCTGGTCACCTATTCCCATGACGTGGTCGATTTAAAGATGGTGGACTACCTGGTGACCGAAGACGGAATTTACCCCAAAGACCAAATTCAGGACTACATGAAGCAACGCCACCAAGCGTAACGCGACCGGCAACGATCATTTTCCAGCGCCCATGAATGCACCCCCCTGATCCCTGCCACCGATACCCTGAAGATGGCTGGCGCCCCCTTTTGGAACCCAAAAGACCGGCGGTTTCAAATAGAGTCTTTGCATGCTTTTCAAATTTGTTTTATGGAATATTGGAATTTGATGTTAAGTGGCGTTTCCTGTATTGTGTTTCAAGCCTTGATACATAATCCAAGGACCCGATCCCAATGGACAAGCACGAAACCAACGAAGTTGCCGAAGTCTGTCTCGTTAAAAAGAACCGGGTGGCGTTCAATGAGCCCAGGGCACAGCTTGCGGCCATTTTAGATGCGTTTGACGGACAAATTTATGTCAGCAACAAATCCTATCGCCTGACCTACGCCAACGAACAGCTGACCTCCAAGATCGGTCCACAGGCCATCGGTCAATATTGCTATAAAGCCATCCATGGACGAAAATCTCCGTGCCCCTTCTGTGTCATCGACCAGGTGACGGCTGGGCACAAGGTTCGCTTTGAGATGAAAAATCCCCGGGACCGGCATTGGTATTACAGTATGAATGCCCCGATCCGCCACATCGACGGCTCCATCTCATTGCTGGCCATGGTCACCGACATCAACGATCGTAAAAATGCCGAACAGGCATTGCGTGAAAGTGAAATCCATTTACTTCAAGAGAATATTATTTTGCGCACCCAGATCAAAGAGCGCAAAAAGTTTGGCAACATCGTGGGCCAGAGCACGGCCATGCAGCAGGTCTATGAACACATTCTCAACGCAGGGGCCACCGACGCCACTGCCATTCTATTCGGGGAGCCCGGCACCGGAAAGGAGTTGGTGGCCCAGGCCATCCACGACATGAGCGAACGCCGCAACAAGCGTTTTGTACCCGTGCATTGCGGCGCCATACCGGAAAACCTCATTGAAAGCGAATTTTTCGGCTATAAAAAAGGGGCCTTTTCCGGCGCATTGACGGACAAACCGGGATACCTCGAATATGCCGACGGCGGCACCCTTTTTCTGGATGAAGTGGGAGAGATCAGTCCCCATTTGCAGGTCAAGCTGCTGCGTGTGCTCGAAGGCGGCGGATACACACCCGTGGGCGACAATCAGAACAAAACCACTGATGTGCGCATCATTGCCGCCACCAATCGGGATCTCCAGTTGTTGGTTAAAAATGGATTGATGCGAGAGGATTTCTTCTACCGCATCCATATTTTACCCATTCATCTGCCGCCCTTGCGCGAACGCAAAGGGGATCTGCAGCTGCTGATTCAACATTTCATGGAGCTGTATGCCGGCAAACGCAATGTACCGCCTTTGACGGCCAAGCTGATGGAAAAACTATATCACTACGACTGGCCGGGAAATGTCCGGGAACTTCAAAATGTCATTATCCGGTATTGCAACCAAAAGAGTATCGATCTGATAGGCGCCTCACCCGGACCGGAAGCGCCGCCGGATCAAATGTCTTATCCGGATGCCACCGGCATGGGCCCTAGAAATCTGAACGAAATGCTGGCCAAATACGAAAAACTACTGATCCTGACAACACTGAATCAAAATCAATGGCACCGCCAAAAAGTAGCCGCGGCATTAAGCATCGACCGCAAAACCCTGTTTAATAAAATGAAGCGTTATGGTCTGCTCACCCCTCTAAAAACGGGGAACTAAAGCCCAATGTTGGGGAAATTATTTCCCAGTATCACAAAACACTACAAATTCAAATAGATCGGCGCATATAGATTGATTTAGGGGAAATAATTCCCCATTTGGTGGAATAACGCACACAACTTTCGAATATAGTTTCTGATTTAATATCAACAGACTAAATCACCATTCATTTTTTTGGCACAACTCTTGCGGTACTCAACAACACCATCACTATTTCGTCGATAAGCGCTTTGGTTCCTATCGGCTACTTAAGCCTTTTCTTATATCCCTGTGTAGCGGCATCATCTGCTGGGGGGCAGAAAAAAACTTGTTGCACGAAAAGGGGTAAGGGGCGGCGGAGACGAGCCGGGGGCCGTCTCCGCCATCCCCTTGATTTTTTTCCACACCGGGGCTATAAACAAAATTACCCGTCCCAATGCCAGTGGACCAGTCCCGAATCCTGCCCTGCTTTCAGATCAGATCGGTGCACAACGTACAGGGCATTGTCACGGCCCACGACCGGATCGTGGCCCCGCCCAAAACCAAAATCCCCAGACAGTAAGGAATGTCGAAATGTGTAATAGACGCAAAAGCGCTATTGTGGTGGGCATCGGAAATCCAATGCTCAAAGATGACCGGGTCGGCATCGAGGTGGTTGAAGCGCTCAACGCCCACAACCATGACCTCGATACCGCCATTCTCCACTTTGGGGGAAACGAGGTGCTTGACATCATCATGGGCTACGATAAAGCGATCATCGTCGATGCCTGCAAGGTTGGGGTAAGGCCCGGGACGGTGCTGGAAATTACCCACGAGAAGATATTGGATCGTGAAAATCCGGTCGACGCTTACTCCACGGCAATAGAATCCACGCTGAAAACCGGGCAGATGCTCTTTCCCGATAAAATGCCCAAAGATCTTAAACTCTTTCTGGTGGAGGTCGAAGATATCTCCACTTTCTCAACCAAGTGCACCCCGGTGGTCTGCCATGCCATTACCGACGTGGTGGAACGCATCCAGGAAACGACCGTTAGCGCGAGTGGGTAGCGCCGTCACCCACGGCGCTTCAACGGCCTTACCCTTACAGCTTCATGACAAAAGATGGTAAATACACCCCTATTCCGGTCCAACCATCGAATGAGCAAGCCACCTTCAAAAAAAGGCTGGTACCCCATTCCGGTCTCTGTTTGGGTATGGAGAATCATGACCAGCGTTTTGTTGATCACCCTGCTTATCCCTTTATCGTTGAGGTGGGCCCCGCCGCCCACCAGCGCCTTTATGCTGCAAGCCCATAGCATCCAGTCCGAAATTCGGTATCGCTGGGTCCCCTTCGCTCGCATCTGTGACCATTTGCCCGTGGCTGTGGTTGCAGCGGAAGACCAGAAGTTCCCTCACCACTGGGGATTTGATTTCAAAGCCATTGGATCGGCTCTGGAGGAGAACAAACGGCGCAACAGGCCCCGGGGCGCCAGCACCATCAGCCAGCAGGTGGCAAAAAACCTGTTTCTCTGGTCCGGCAGGAGCTATATCCGCAAAGGGTTCGAAGCCTATTTTACCGTCATCATCGAACTGCTCTGGCCCAAACGAAGAATATTGGAGGTTTACCTCAACATCGCCCAATTCGGCCCGGGAGTATTCGGGGTAGAAGCGGCCAGCCAAGCCTATTTCAAGAAACCGGCCAGCCGGTTGAGCAAAAGCGAAGCCGCCCTTTTTGCCGCGGTC
>JASFKE010000334.1:0-5406 GCA_050118795.1 Desulfobacteraceae bacterium
GATTGTAGATGATGAACCCAATATTCAGAATATGATGAGCCAGATTTTGAATCGTAGGGGTTATGATACGATGTTGGCATCCAACGGGCAAACCGCCCTGGAGAAAATTTCGGCGGATTCACCCGATCTGATCCTGCTCGATCTCAGTATGCCCGGAATCGATGGTTTTGAAGTTGCCGAGCGGGTTAAAAAGAACCCCAAAACCAGCGGCATCCCGGTTATCTTGATCACGGGGCGCGACACCCCTGAAAACCATGTTACGGCACTGGATGTCGGTGCGGACGATTTTATTTCCAAGACCGTCGCCCATGCCGAGATCGTTGCCAGGGTGCGCTCGCATTTAAAAGTCAAGCAGTTGAACGACCAGATAAAAGCACATCAACTCAACCTTGAAACAGAGGTGGCGCTTCGAACAAGCCAATTGAACCAGGCCCTGGATCAACTCAGAACGGCATCCCTGGACACCATTATCAAACTGACGGCGGCTTCGGAGTATCGGGACAATGAAACCGGCGCCCATATCAAGCGAATGAGCTACTACTCTGCGGAGATCGCCAAAAAAATGGGATTGAACACTAAAACGGTGGAGGCCATCCTATATGCCGCTCCCATGCACGATATCGGCAAAATCGGTATCCCCGACAAGATCCTGCTCAAACCCGGCAAACTGGACGACAATGAGTGGGAGATCATGAAAAAGCACACCACCATCGGGGCGGATATTTTAAAAGGATCGAAGATCACCTTTATCCGCATGGGTGAAATGATTGCGCTGACCCATCACGAGAAATGGGACGGCAGCGGTTACCCCCATGGCATCAGCGGCCGCAAAATCCCGCTGGCCGGCCGCATTGTCGCATTGGCGGATGCTTTTGACGCCATGACATCTAAAAGGCCGTATAAAGCTGCTTTTTCCATCCAAAAGTCCAGCCGGATCATTTGGCAGGAGCGCGGCAAGCACTTTGATCCGGACGTCGTGGACGCGTTCTTTTCCATTCAGGATGCGATCCTGAAAATCAAAGAGGCAAATCAAGATGACCGGGACAGCCTCCTATATAGAATGTGTCATGTGCCGGAGGAGATCACCGGATCCAACCCCTTGAAAAAGGATTCCGGCGGGAGATCCACAGCAAGTGTGCGCCTTGGCGGCCTTGAGGCCGCCAAAAGCTCCTTTTAAGGTGAGCGTAACGAACCGAAGCGCTATTCCACCACCGGACGCGGCAACACGCCGGCCCTTTCGGCGATTTCAGGCACTTTGTGCTCCCACTCGATGGCCATCAGGTGCACGCCGGCCACGCCCTCCATCTCTTTAAACTCTTCGATCTGTTCGCAGGCGAATTTGATGCCCTCCTCGGCCATTTTTCCCTTACCGGCATCTTTGAGGCGTTTGATCAGCTCTTCGGGCACATCCATGCCGGGAACGAATTTGGCCATGTATTTGGCCATACCTGCGCTCTTCATGGGGGTGACGCCGGCCAGGATGTAGCATTGTTCCGCCAGCCCCATATCCACGGCTTTTTTCATGAACTCGCGAAAACGCGGCATGTTGTAGATGCACTGTGTCTGGATGAAGTCGGCGCCGGCATCGATTTTATTGGCCAAACGGTAGGCGCGATAATCGGTGGGATCGGCAAACGGATTGGAGGCGGCGCCGATAAAAATTCTAGGCGGTACGTCGATCTCTTCGTCGTTGTCGAATTTGCCTTCATCGCGCATTTTCTTCACCAGAGCGATAAGCTGCATGGAGTCGATGTCGTAAACGTTTTTCGACTGTGGGTGGTTGCCGAAACTCTGGTGGTCGCCGGACAGGCAGAGCATGTTGCGGATGCCCAGGGCGTGGGCGCCCAAAATATCACTCTGTATGGCGATGCGATTGCGGTCGCGGCAGACCATCTGAAAGTTGGGCTCCAGCCCGGCCCGGACCATCAGAGCGCTGGCCGCTTTACTGGACATGCGCACTACGGCGGTTTGGTTGTCCGTCACATTAACGGCATCCACCATGCCCTTTAAAGGTTCCATTTTCTCTTTCAGGTGTTCGACGTTGGCGCCCTTGGGGGGACCGCACTCGCCGGTGAAGGCGAAATGCCCGGCCTTGAGCACCTTTTCTAAATTGCTTCCGGATAGATAGCCGTTGTCGCTCATTGTACCAACTCCTCCCTTATGCTCTTGCGGGGGCCGCCGTCACGGGCGGTGCGCCAGTCCTTGTTTGCTCTGCAAATCCGCAGATCTTCCAGCCGTCCCTGCTCTATCTTCTTCTTGACGATGGTGTCCCAGATGCATTCCATCTCTTTGGAGACTTCACATTTGCCGTCGGCGCTGCCGCCGCAGGGACCGTGCAGGATACTCTTGGAGCAGCGGGCCACCGGACACAGACCGTCGTAGTAGTGAATCACACATGTGCCGCAGCCGGCGCAGCGCTCTTCCCAGATACCGTGGGTGACGGCGCCGCCCATGAACGTGGTGTTCACCGTGGGGAAAAAGCGTTGGCTGGGGTAAGCTTCGGACAGAAACTGGGGGCCCACACCGCAGGCCATGCTCAATATGGCGTCATACTGATCATAGCTGTCGCGCAGCTGCTCCACATACTCGGGATCGCACTGGCGTTCAAGCATGCGCTCTTCGATCTGCACGGGGCGGCCCTGTTTCTTGCGGGCAATGCGCAAGGTGGAGGCCAGGATCTCCACCTCTTTCAATCCGCCCGCGTTGCAGACGGTGACGCACCCCTTGCAGCCGACCAGCATAATGTTATCAAAATCCTTGATCATCTCCTGAAGTTCTTCCAGGGGTTTTCGGTCAGCGATAATCATGTTTCACCTCGTTCAAAAATGGTTGTTAAACACATGGATTGAGGGGACTCGGCCCCAGCGCTTTGACCTTTTCGGTCATCTCGGTGGCGATTTCGGCAAAGCGCGGTCCTTGGGCCGACGATAGATTGTACATCTCGATCCGTTCGGGCTCCATCTGGATATCGGTTAAAGTTCTTTTGACATACTCGACTTTGCGGCGGGTTTTTAGATTTCCTTCCAGGAAATGGCATTCACCCTCCAGTCAGCCGGCCACATAGACGCCATCGGCGCCCTCCTCGATGGCGCGCAGCAGGTGCAAAATGTCTACCCGGCCGGTACACGGCACCTGCACCACTTTGACATTGGACGGGTAGTTCAACCGCATGGATCCGGCCAGGTCACCGGCTGCATATGCGCAGTACTTGCAGCAGAAAGCGACGATTTGTGGTTCAAAGGTTGCACTCATGGCATTACTCTTCCTTTCCTGATATCGATTTTATCCTGTTGCACATTCGGTAAACAGCGCCACCGTTTTGGCGATGAGCTGTTGGTCGGTATAGTGTTTCAAAGTGATGGCCTTGCCCGGGCATTCGGAGACGCAGCAGCCGCACCCCTGGCAGCCGGCGGCATCGATCACCGCACAGCCCTCCGAACCGATGACGGGCACATTGTACGGACAGGTGCGCACGCAGGTACAGCAGACCGCACACTTGTCCGGATCCACTTGTGCAGTGACGCCCCCCACCCAGATAGCCTCTTTGCTCAGTACGGTGGCGGCACGGGAGACCGAGGCCTGGGCTTGTGCGATGGTTTCATCTATGGATTTGGGGTAGTGGGCCAGGCCGGCCATGAAGATGCCCTCCGAACCGAAGTCCACCGGACGCAATTTGGCGTGGGCTTCCACCAGGAACCCCTCGGCGTTGACGGGCACCTTGAACAGTTCGAACAGATCCTTGTTTTCGTTGGGTCGCACGGCCGTTGCCAGGATCAGCAGATCGGGATTGATCTCGATGGGACGTCCCAGAATGTGATCTTTTACCGTCACGCTGATGTCGTCGCCGTCGCCTTTGGCCACCTGGGGCGCCGCCTGCTGGTCGAACCGGATGAAGATCACCCCCATCTCCCGGGCCTCGCGGTAGAGATCCTCGCGGAAGCCGTAGGTGCGGATATCCCGGTAGAGAATGTAGACGTTCATCTCCGGCTTCTGTTTTTTCATGGTGATGGCCGATTTGACGCTGTGGGTACAGCAGATGCGGCTGCATGAGGGGAACTGCTCGTTGCGTGACCCCACGCATTGAATGAATACGACACTATCGGCCTCGCCGATCCGCGGATCGCCGGCCGTCATCGCCTCATCCATCTCCTTGTGGCTCAGCACGTTGGGGTGTTCGCCGTGGAGAAATTCGCTGGGCTCATACTGTTTGCCGCCGGTGGCAATGATGGTGACGCCGTGTTCCACGGCCACGGTAGCCAGGGTTTCGCCGGCGGTGGCCAAAGTGGTTGTAAAGTTGCCTAAAATACCGCCGGTTTCAATCACCTCGGTATTGAGGAAGGTGCGGATATTGGCGTTGCCCGTCACCTTCTCGATCAACTGCGCCACATACGGTTTGACCTCTTCTCCCTGCCAGGTGTGGCGCAGCCACAAGGCGTTTCCGCCCAGCTCTGCCGAGCGCTCCACCAGGTAGGCTTTGAATCCCTGGTCGGCGATGCCCAGGGCGGCCTCCAAACCGGCCACACCGCCACCGATGACCAGGGCGGCCTGGGTCACATCGAGGCTGACTTGATGCAGAGGCTCAATATAGGCCGCTTTAGCCACGGCCATGCGGACCAGGTCCTTGGCTTTCTCGGTGGCCTTTTCCGGGTTGTTCATGTGCACCCAGGTGTTCTGATCGCGGATATTGGCCATTTCAAAGAGGTATTTGTTCAGGCCGGCTTCGCGAATGGTTTCCTGGAACAGGGGCTCATGGGTGCGCGGCGAACATGAGGCCACCACCACGCGGTTGATATTGTTCTCTTGAATCACTTCCTTCATTTTGTCCTGGGTGTCCTGGGAGCAGGTGAACAGGTTGTCCTCCACATGGACGACGCCGGGCAGGGTGCGGGCGTACTCCCGCACCGCCGGTACGTCCGCGACGCCACCGATATTGATGCCGCAGTTGCAGACAAACACACCCACCCGCGGCTCCTGCTCGGTCACATCCGTTTCCTGGGGCAGCTGTTTGGCGCGGGTCAGGGTGCCCCGTGCGGAAGCCAGGTTTTTAGCTGCCGCCGAAGAGGCCGCCGAAGCTTCCATCACCGACTGGGGAATATCCTTGGGGCCTTGGAAGACGCCGCACACATAAATGCCGTCGCGGTTGGTGGCCACCGGGGCCAGGTCCCTGGTCCGGGCGAATTTGTGGCTGTTGAGCTCGACCCCCATGGTCTTGGCCAACTGCACGGCTTGCTCGTTGGGCGCCAGCCCCACCGAGAGCACCACCATGTCAAACACCTCTTCCACGATGTCGCCGTCTTCGCTGACATAACGCAGGTTCAGATTGTCGTTTTCCACAGGATCGATGGTGTGCACCCGGGAGCGCACAAAACGCACACCGTGCTCGTCCTCGCATCGATTGTAGTAGCG
>JASFKE010000335.1:0-5406 GCA_050118795.1 Desulfobacteraceae bacterium
GCTCCCGGATATTTCCCGGCCAGCTGTACTTTGTCAGCTCCTTTAGGGCTTTACTTGTGAATTCCAGCTTACGATTCATTCTGGCGGCATGTTTATCGAGGAAAAAACGGGCAAGGGCAGTGACATCCTCAATGCGGTCGCGCAAGGGATACAGCTTTAGCTGTAGAACATTCAAGCGGTAGTAAAGATCGGCCCGGAATCTGTTTTCGTCCACCAGCCCCTTAAGGGGTCGATTGGTGGCGGCAATGATTCTGACATCCACCGGCGTCAACCGGTCGCTGCCCAGGCGCATCACCTGTTTTTCCTGCAGAACCCGTAACAGTTTGCCTTGGGTCATGGATGTCATCTCGGCAATTTCATCAAGAAAGAGGGTGCCGCCGTGGGCGATTTCGAAAAGACCGGCTTTTCCTGCCTGGCTGGCTCCGGTGAAAGCGCCTCCGACATAGCCGAACAGTTCGCTTTCGAGGATCTGTTCCGGCAGGGCGGCACAATTCAAAGCCACAAAGGGGCCTTGGCTGCGGCTGCTGCCATTGTGGATACTTTGGGAGAAGACTTCTTTGCCGGTCCCCGTCTCTCCCAGAATCAGGATGGCCGAATCGGTTCCGGCAAAGTCCCTGGACAGGGCGACGCTCTTTTGCAGCAGGGCGCTGGTGCCGATGATATCATCAAAGCTCAGGTTGGCAACATGCCCGGTGGCAAACAGCCGTCTCCTGACCTTGGCTTCCATCTGCTGAAGTTTGGTCACATCCTGGAAATTGATAACCGCGCCAACGACCTTGTCGTTAACGTGGATAGGAACCTTATTGCATACCACCTGCTCATTGTTGATGGTCAGGAGTTGGGCCAGGTCCTGCTTTCCGGCGCCAAGGACTTTATGGAGTTCGAGATCGGGCCATACGGCTTCGATATTGCGGCCGACGGCCGCAGAGGAAGCGATCCGGGTGACCCTTTCCGCCACGGGGTTGAAGATGGTGATCTCACCTTCGGCATCGACCGAAATGATGCCGTCATAAGCATAGTCCAGAACCACTCTGAAAAGGTTCCCTTTGGTTTTTTCCCGCTGTTTGGCCGATGCGATGTTCTTCGCCTCCTGGGCGGCCTGCTGCATGCTTTCGGGGCTGGACTCGATGACCGTAAAGGGAATCCCGTATTTTTTGGCCACCTTGCCTGTGACGGCCCCTCCGACAAGGTAAGACGTGTCTGTTCCATGAGGGATGGATCAGGCACAATGCAAGCAATTATGGGCATATAGAGATCCTTTTGCGACTTAATGGATCAGTTTGAAACAAATATGCAACAAATTGCCGTGTTTTTCAAATAAAAAATATTAACATATCGATATTTTAAGCTTTTTAATTTTGGCACAAAATTGGCTACAAAGAAATTTATAAGAAAAGTTAGGTGCAACAGTGAAAGTATTTCAAATTGCCTCTATTCCCGGAGACGGTATCGGCATGGAGACGGTCGCTGCCGGTCGCCGGGTGCTCGACACCCTGTGCGAGGTCCATGGCGGTTTGCGCCTGGACTTTCTCGATCCGGAGTGGAGCTGCGGAAAGAAGGTGACTTCGGCAACCAAGTCCAACGGGATCAACTTTACCATGCCGTTCTGGGACGAAATCTTTACCGAAGTCGGCGAAGCGTATCCCGACATCTCCCGAAATCAGTTTCATATCGATGCCCTGTGCGCCCGTTTTGTGACCCACCCCCACGACTTTGAGGTTGTTGTGGGCAGCAATCTGTTCGGAGACATCCTGACCGATCTCGGACCCGCCATCGCCGGAAGCATCGGGGTGGCCCCTTCGGCGAATATCAACCCCACAAAGGAGTTTCCATCGATGTTTGAACCGGTCCACGGATCGGCCCCGGATATCGCCGGCAAGGGGATCGCCAACCCCATGGGGCAGATCTGGTGCGGTGCGATGATGCTCGATCATCTGCGGCCATACTGGTGAACACACCGGGCACGCCATCTTCGATCGCCACTGCTTTCGAAGGATACCCAATGTCCAAGCAAGGCCGGGCGCTGGAAGCGCTCAGCCTGGCAACCGTATCCTCCGCCGTGGGCGGTATCGCCGGTTCCCTTTTTCTGCTGTTGCTTTCGCCGCCGCTGGCGCGGCTCTCCCTTCGCTTTGGACCTGCAGAATACTTCTGGGTCGCCGTCCTTGGACTGACCCTGATCGCAAGCCTATCCGAAGGTTCGACCATGAAAGGGATGATGGGCGGCGCGCTGGGAATGGTTATCGGCACTATCGGCGTGGCGCCCATCGGCGGTGAAACGCGGTTCACCTTCGGCCTGCCCGTGCTCCAGGGCGGGGTGGCCATGATCGTCGCCCTGATCGGGCTCTTCGTCCTTCCCGAACTCTACAGCATCGCCGCCAAAGGAAAGACCGCCCTGACGGCGGTTGAAGTGGATTCCAAGGCCCGTAGTTCATTTTGGGAGGTGAGCAAAAAGGTTTTCTCCATGCCCGGCAACCTCATCCGTTCCTGCGTTATCGGGGAGATTGTCGCCATCATCCCCGGCGCGGGAGGCAACATCGCCAACCTGGTGGCCTACAACGAGGCCAAAAGAGCTTCGAAGCACCCTGAAAAATTCGGTACGGGTATACCGGAAGGCCTGGTGGCGACAGAGTCGAGCAACAACGTTACCGTTGCCGGCTCCATGGTGCCCCTGCTCACCCTCGGGATCCCGGGGGCGCCCCCCGATGCGGTGATCCTCGGTGTCATGCTGCTCCACGGTCTCAGGCCGGGCATCGAACTGTTTACCACCAGCGGTCATTTAACCTACGGTTTCATCATATCGATGGGGCTTGCGGCCATCGCCATGGTTCCCGTGGGATTGTTGGGCGGCCGACTTATCTACAAGGTGATTTTTAGAACGCCGTATTACTTCCTGGTGCCCACCATCGCCCTGGCGACCATACTGGGTACCTATGCGGTGCGCAACAGCCACACCGACGTGATCATCATGCTGATCCTCGGCACCATCGGTCATCTGTTCAAGCAGTTGGGCGTCGCTCCGGCCCCTATCGTACTGGGGCTCATTCTGGGAAACATCGCCGAGATGGGATATGTGCAAACGATTTTGGGCGGACAAGCATTAACGTACCCATTTTTTAGCCTGTTTAAAAACCCTCTTTCTCACATCCTTATCGGCATGATTCTATTTTCGGCTGCATGGCCCTGCCTGGCAGCCTTGAAACGGCGAATCAAGGCCAGGGCCAAAATCCGCCGCATTGGAGACCAGTATGAATAGACAAGTCAATACTCAGATCACCAGCGGGGTTATCGGTCTGATCCTGTCGGCGGTCTTCTATTTCGCCCTTGAAGATATCTCCTGGATGAGCATCGTTTTCCCTAAAACCATCATCTATCTGATGGCCGTTTTGTCCGGGATTTTGGTGGTAAAAGGTGTTGTCAAACCGTCCCGGGATCGCATTTTCAGCGTCGGTTCCAATTTAAGATGGCTGGTAACCGGAGTTCTGTTTTTTTTATGGGTGATCTTCATGCCCATCCTGGGCTTTTTTGTGAGCACCGTCGTGTTCATGAGCGCCATCGTTGGATATCTGGCGCGGGCGCGCACCCAGGTGACCATCGGAAAGCTAATAACGTGGGTGCCTATGGTCATCGCGGAGGTAACCTTTTTCTACCTTATCTTTACAAAGGAAAGACCCTCATGCCGGCAGCCGGCTATGAAGGCGTGGTGCAGTATGTTTTCGATGTCATGACCTCTTACGGCGTCAATGCCTGCCCGCCGCTGCTGGTGGGAATCGGTATCGGCGGCTCCATTGAAGTCGCGGCGACCCTTTCCAAAAGGGCCCTGATGCGCCCCATTGGATCAAGAGACACCGACCCGCGGGGGGCGCAGATGGAGCTGTTGATTGAAAAAGGGCTCAATGAGATCGGTATTGGTCCCCAGGGATTGTCCGGAAAGAGCTCCGTTACCGGAGTTCATATCGAAAAGGCGGCCAGGCATCCATCGACCATCAGTGTCGCGGTGTCGGTGGGATGCTGGGCCCACCGGCGCGGAACGATTCGCATCAACAAAGAGATGGGCTATGAAATCCTGTCCCACAAAGGGGTGACGCTGTGAACAAAATTCTCAAGACGCCTATTGGGAGCCGAGAGGTCGAGCAGTTGACGGTGGGTGACATTGTCTCTCTGGACGGCTATCTGGTCACATGCCGCGACATGGCGCACCGCAGGCTGGTCGACATGGGAATAAAGCTGCCGGTTGAACTGGAGGGCATGGCGATTATGCATGCAGGGCCGATTGTCTCCAAAGATGGCGATGGCTGGACAATGGTCTCCATCGGCGCCACCACCAGCATGAGAATGGAAGTCCATGAAAAAGAGTTCATCAAAAAAACCGGGATTCGGTTGATCGTCGGCAAAGGCGGCATGGGGCCGGAAACTGTCGCGGGATGCGCTTCATACAAAGCCGTGCATGCCGTTTTTCCCGGAGGTTGCGCGGTCCTGGCGGCCAGTCGGGTGGAGGAGATCGAACGGGTTGAATGGCTTGATCTGGGCATGCCCGAAGCCTTGTGGGTCATACGTGTGAAGAATTTCGGTCCCTTGATCATCTCCATAGACACCCATGGCAATAATCTGTTCGATAAGAACAGGGCCGTCTACAATCAGAAAAAAGTCCCCATCGTGGAGAGAATCTCCGGACAGGTGAGTTTCATTAAATAAGGGCACGGGCCTGGGAACTTCGGTTTTTGGGCAAAGTTCCTCAGGCCCGCGCCGTGTAACGTTATCGTAGCGTCACCTCTGGACCATCTTATGATCACTCAGAAGCAGTGTCGCTATTAAAACCAGACATCGTCCACTTTATAGGTGTCGCCGCTGGTGTCTTGGTAGTTGCCCAACTGGTTGTGCTGGACATCGCCCGTATCTTGCTGGTTGACGTAATTGGCCGTGTCAATGGAGGCCACGTCGCCCAGGGATTCCAGGCTGGTGGTGTTGTCGCCGCTGATCATTCCCAGACCGATGCCTTCACTCTCCAGAGCCTGGCTCAGAGCCTGAAGGTCGACCACGCCGTTGTCGTCGATGCACTCCATTCCGGTCTGCTCTTCGGCGCTGACAGCCACCATTTGCAAGGCTTCAAATCCATTTTCAGCGTTGAGTTGCTCTCCGGAAAACGGGTCCACGGTCATGTTGCCGAAAACTTCGGCCCCGCCGATTTCTCCATCGCCGGTGATGTCGCTCATGGCCAGCATTTTGTCGCCGCCGGTGGCCGCGCCGTCAGCCGTGCCGTCGCCGTCGATATCCACGCCCATGTCGGCCGTGGCCTCAACCGTGCCGTCTTTGTCCGTATCCAAGGTCAACGGAGAATAACTGGCGGTATTGCCACTGCTGGCTGAGGAGGAACCGGATTGGCCACTGTCGACACTTTGAGATCCGGAT
>JASFKE010000336.1:0-5378 GCA_050118795.1 Desulfobacteraceae bacterium
TCAAGACTGACAAGTGTTTTTAGTCTTTTTTACACTTATTTTTTATGCAACTATATGGTCAACTCTCCGGCTCCAGGGTCAGTTTTAACGGGAATCCGTTCTCCCGGGCCAGGGCAGTTGCGGCTTCCACCTTGGTTTCGGCAATCTCGCGCGGGTAGATACCGGCCACACCTCTATTGCCTTTATGGACGCGCCACATCAACTCGGTGGCCTCAGCCGTGCTTTTATGGAATATGTGCACCAGGATGCCCACAACAAATTCCTTGGGAGTGAAATCATCGTTGTAGAACACCACCTTGTACATTGGCGGCTCATCGGTTCGGTCAACGATTTCACTTTTGGTTTCCTCGATAATGTCGTTGTGAGTCTCACCCATGGAAACTTCCCCTGTAAAACATATGTTTGCCCTATCGTTGCAGTGGCACGTTTAGCTATTCTTCATCTGCCGCCCGCACCAGCGCTTCTATGCGGGGGGTGCAATTTTTTCCCTGGCAGGAGCCGGTCCCGGCGCCGGTGATATGTTGAATCTTTTCAACAGAGCGCACCCCGGACGCGATGTGTTGAAGAAACACCTTTTTCTTGATGGCCTTGCACTGGCAAATGTGTTTGAGCCCCTCGATAATGCTATCCATAGGATCCATATTCCCGTTGTTCGAGTCAGTTAATCGGACAAATGTTGACGCCCGATTTAGCATATTCCAATGTATCCGAACAGGTGTTTGAATCCTATGGTTGCATAACAATTTCGATATTGTCCCTCTGCGTGGATGTCAACCATTGTTTTTCAGACCATACTGAATTACAACATCCTTGTGCGCCTCATCACACAACCACCGGCACTAAGGGACATACGGTATGCCTGGATGCCCATTTCCCCATCTTTTTTCACCGATTAAAATCGGATCGTTATCAGCCAAAAACCGGCTCCTCATGCCGGCCATGAGTATCAATTTCGGCGTGGATGACAACGGCCATGTAACCGATCAATTGACCGCCTATTTCGAGGCGCGTGCAAAGGGCGGCGTGGGCATGATGCTGGTGGGCGGCGGCGCAGTGCATCCCAGCGGGCTCGAGCTGCCGGACCTTCCGGCCCTATGGGACGACGCCTCTATTCCGGCGCTCGAAATTATGGTGAACAAAATGCGTCCCTATGATGTTCGATTCGGGGTTCAGCTCATGCACGGCGGACGACAATCCTATCATGATCAAAAGGTTGCGCCTTCACCTATTCCTGCTCCGGCTGTGGTCAAAGGCACCCCCCATGAATTGACGGGACCTGAAATCGACGCATTGGTAGAGGCCTTCGGCCGGTCCGCCCTCAGATGCCGAAAGGCGGGATTCGATTTTGTGGAGATCCACGGCGCCCACGGCTATCTGATCAATCAATTTCTTTCGCCCAATGCCAATCACCGAAAAGATGGCTATGGCGGCTCCTTTGAAAACCGCGCGCGCTTCTTCCTGGAAGTGCTCCGCGCCATAAAAACCGAGTGCGGTTCCGATTTTATCGTGGGCGCCCGTATCAATGGCGATGACTACATCGACGGCGGATGGCGGCTGGACGATACACACCGATTGGTTCCTCTGCTGGAAGAGGCCGGTGCGGATTACCTGCATGTCTCCGCCGGGGTTTACGGCAGCCGCCAGCTCACCATCCCCTCCATGTACGTGGACCAGGGCTGTTTTGTCCACCTGGCCGAGGCCGTAAAATCTGTGGCCAAGGTCCCGGTGGTGGCGGTGGGACGCATCAAATCCCCCCAATTGGCGGAAGATATCATCGCCCGGGGCAAAGCCGACATGGTGGCCATGGGCCGCAGTCTGCTGGCCGATGCCCGGATGCCCCACAAGGCGGCGCAATCGCGCCTCGGTCAGATTCGCCCCTGTGTTGGTTGCTGCCTGGGTTGCATCCACGCCGTACTGCAGTTGGAGCCGGGGGGCTGTGTGGTCAACCCGGATGTGGGGCGCGAATACCTGCTCAAAGAGTCCCCCGCCTGCCCGAAACCTAAAAAAATTATGGTGGTCGGTGCCGGGCCCGCCGGCCTTGCGGCGGCGCGCATGGCGGCCCTTTGCGGCCACAGGCCCGTGGTGGTCGACCGCCAGAAACAACCCGGCGGTCTGTTGCGGTTGGCGGCCAAACCTCCCGGCAGAAGCGATCTGCAGGAGATCATTGACTTTTATAACCTCGAACTCCAACGGCTGGGTGTCCCCTTGTGGTTGGGGATTGAGCCGGATGAGAATCTTCTCGACCAAATAGGGCCGGATATCGTCTTTGCCGCCAGCGGCAGCCTGCCAAAAATGCCCATCATCAAAGGATTGTTCAAAACACCGTTCAATCTGTGCACGGTGGTTGAAGTGCTCAATGGTGATACCACCGTCAAAAACGGTGCGGTCATTCTCGGTGGCGGTCAGAACGGATTGGTATTGGCCGATTTTCTGGCGGAACAGAGAAAAAAGGTCGTGGTGCTGCATCGCGGCGCCCATTTTGCCCAAGAGATGTCCGCCAATGACCGCTACTATCTTCGAGAACGTTTGAAACGCCCAACCATCACCCTGTGTAAAAGGGTCACCATCCATGCCTTTACACAAACCGGCGTGATCTTCAAAGATCCCCGGGGGGAAACTGAGATCTCCGGATTCGATACGGTGGTGGTGGCCGAAGGGGGCGCGCCCGTGCGCGACACCTTGAATCTTTTTAAAAAGCGCCGCCTGCCGATCCACATCATAGGCGATGCCAAGTCAGCCCGCCATCTCATGTTCGCCATCAGTGAGGGCGAAGAGGCGGCCCGCAGCCTCTCAGATTAGAGCCCTGCCGTTCGGTGACAAGAAGTGACACAAGCATCTACTTCTGTAGTAATACCAACTGGGCCACGGCGGCGGACTTGGGCCATACACACTTGTAGCTATCTCCCAAGGCTTGGAGCACCAGTGTCGTCTGGCTGTTTTGCCGCTCGAATTGATCGTAGGACTTAAACCCCACCTGTCCAAAGGGGGTACGCAAATCAGTGACCCCTAAGGCATCACGCAGGTGATCGGCCTTGAAAGATTTGCTGCGCCGCAACGCGTCAGCCGCCACCATCAATGCAGAATAGGCTTCCGCGCCGTGATAGTCCGGTCCATGGCGATGTACGGCGCGGTAGCGCGCTGCGTATTCCCTGGCCAAGGGGTCATCCTGATCCGCCGTCCACAAGGTGGCGGTCAGCAGATGTTGGGAAGACTTTCCGGCCATTTTGATAAATTCCGGATGGGTAAAGCCGCCCGCACCACCGCAAAGCAGCGCATCGATTTTAGCTTCGCGAATATTCCGGACCAGCGCCACAGCATCTTTCAGATAAGAGACCATGTATATTATTTCCGGAGATTTCTTTGTGAGGGGTTGAATGAGCCGGTTGAAATATTCGGCACCGGCACGCTCCTTGTGGTATGGGATTATGGCCTTAATCTCGATGTCATTTTCCCGGCAGAACCACATCATGCGCATGGCGCCGCCGGTGCCGTATGGGCTGTTTTCATATAAAATAGCCATGGAGGCCGGTTTTACCCGCTCCATCAAGAGGCCCTCCAGGCCCTTGGTATATTCAGATGCCGGCGGATTGAGCCTGAAGATATTTTTGAATTTTCGCTGGGTGATGCGATCATCGGCCGCCGTGCATACCAGGAAAGGCAGATCGAAACGATTGGCTTCCCTTGCCATGGCAAGGGTATTGCTGCTGGAATATCCTCCCACCAGCATGACCACGTTATCTTCTTTGACCAATTTCCGGACCGCTGTGGTGCCCATTTTTTTTTCACCCCCGTCGTTGGCAAACACCAATTTCAGCGGACGACCATTGATCCCCCCCCGGGCATTGACATCTTTGACCGCTAATTCAAACGAGTCTTTCATCATAGCGGCAAAAGCAAAGTTTCCATTTTCCAACACACCAATGGTGATCGCCTCTTTTTGGGCCTCACCACTCTCGGCCAATACGCCCACAGAGACCGAAGATATCATTATTGAAATCATGGCAGTGAAAATGAAAGTTCTCATGTGGACATCCTTTCATTGGATTATAGCCTATATAATTATATAATCATCCGAGACAAAATGAGACCGTCTGAGGGGGGAACTAACCGCTTATGGAACCGGCAATGGCGTGAGAACGGCGTGAGTTGTTGTGTTGATGAAGTTGTATGATACTATAACAGCTTGCCTTTTAACAGGTCAATGGTGAGATAACGCCTATGGGGTTGTGAGGGCGTTGTGTTGACGGCTTCGGCCGGCATCATCAATGGGGCAAGAAGAGCATCACATCGACTTGGGCACCTTTGTCAAGGCCTTCACTGTTCATTCCGATGGCCACCAATCCGTCGGCATCCACCATGGTATGTATCAAGCCGGACTGCCCCAGGACGGGCTCGGCAATGGTCTCACCTTCGACTTGGCCCAGGCGAACACGGACAAAGTCGAGCCGGCCCTGGACCGACGCCAAATTGCGGCTCAAACGGGCTTTTATGTGGATGGGCCCTTTGGGAGACCGACCGGCAAGGTGGTCTAAAAAGGGGCGCACCACCTGCATGAAAACCACCATGGCCGATGCCACATGGCCGGGCAATCCCCAAATGGCTTTGGCGCCGTTTTGAACGAGAATGGTGGGTTTACCCGGCCGCATGGAGATGCCATGGGCCAACACCCGGCTCCGGTCCAACGCCTCCAGCGCGCCCAGGGTCAAGTCCCGAAACCCCACGGAACTTCCCCCTGAGATCAAAACCATATCGGTTTCATCCAGCGCTTTTGTGCAGGTGGAATAGAGATCATCATAATGATCGCCGACAATACCGTATGAGATTGCCCGGGCGCCGGCACCTTGGACCAGAGCGCAAAGGGTATGGGTGTTGATGTCCCGAACCTGCCCCAAGGCAGGCTTGACATCCACAGGGACCACCTCATCACCGGTGGAGATAACCCCCACCCTGGGATATCGGTAAACGGTTACGGCGCAAACACCGCCGGCCGCAAGGAGACCGATCTCCTGGGCACGCACAGATCGCCCTTTGGCAAGCAGCAACTGCCCTTTGGCCACATCCTCATCTTTGGCAACCGTATGCTGGCCGGGCGCCACGCTGCGATGGGCCTCGATGGTGTTGTCACCAACGGTGTCGGAATGCTCCACCATCAAAACGCTGTCCGAACCCGGCGGCAGCATACCACCGGTGGCGATTTGTGCAGCCTGACCAGGTCCTACGGCAAATTCCGGTGACCGGCCCATGGCCACGGTGCCCACCACTTCCAAATAGGCGGGGCTGGCCTCTGAGGCGCCAAAAGTGGACGCCGCTTGTACGGCAAAACCGTCCATGGTGGCACGGTCAAATCCAGGCAGATCGGAAGGCGCCGTTACATCCTC
>JASFKE010000337.1:0-5378 GCA_050118795.1 Desulfobacteraceae bacterium
GAACCAGGGCAAACCCATCATGGATCTGATGGGTGAAGTTCAGAACATCATTGGGCAGGCCAAGGAGCTGGAACCCTTGAAACCCCTGGCCGAATCTTTAGACAAAGCGCTGAACAAGCTGGCGGAGGTGGCCATGCACTTGGGTGGTATTGCCATGTCGCCCCAGGTACTCAATGCCTTTGCTGCAGCGCATCCTTTCCTGGAGGCCTCCGGGGATGTGGTCAATGCCTGGATGTTGTTATGGCGTGCCGTTATCTCAGCCACAAAACTGGATGGCGGCGCGAAGAAGAAGGATCAACGTTTTTACCAGGGACAAATTAAAAGCGCCGAATTTTTCATTCAGAGTATTCTGCCAATCACCATGGGCAAGATGGACGCGATTATGGCCAACAGCTCTGCCGCCGTGGAGATCGATGATAAGAGTTTCGGTTGATCATATCCCCATGGGAGGATGGGACTGTGCCCCTGTCAAAAATGTGCGGCAGAGGCGACAAAGCATCTTGTTCTATTGTAATTAGTGATATATTTCGGGTGCTTGAATGCCAAAATAGTTCATTGCCTGAGTGGCAACCTTGCAAGAGGGACTTGGGACCGGAATCTGCACTGCAGGTTCCGGTCCAATTGTTTGATAACTATTTGCCCCGTGTTTTCAACTCCTCGGCCCGCAACTCTTTTTTGAGAATTTTGCCGACGTTGGTTTTAGGCAGTTCACCGCGAAATTCAATTTCCGTGGGCCATTTGTATTTGGCCAGCTTTCCTTCGCAATAGGCAATCATCTCCTTCTCTGTGGCGGTCTCTCCCTCTTTGAGTACGATGAACACCTTGACCGCCTCTCCACGCTTGGGGTGGGGCACCCCGATGGCGGTGGCTTCCAGAACTTTGTGGTTTTCAAAGTAGATCTCCTCGACGTCCCGGGGGTAGATGTTGTATCCGCCGGAGATGATCATATCCTTTTTGCGGTCCACGATGTAGAAATAGCCCTCGTCATCCATGGTGGCAATGTCGCCTGTATGCAGCCATCCGTCAGTGAGGGTGGCGGCCGTGGCCTCTGCGCGGTTCAGATAGCCCTTCATGACTTGAGGGCCGCGTACCAGAAGCTCTCCGGATTCGCCTGTCGGCACGGCTGTGATGCCGTCGTTGAGATCCACCACCTTGCAATAGGTATCGCTGATGGGAACACCGATGCTGCCCACTTTTCGTTGGCTTCCCTCCCCAAAGGGATTGACATGGGTCACCGGACATGATTCGGTCAACCCATAGCCTTCCACGATGGTGGCGCCGGTGCGGGACTCAAATTCTTTGATCACCTCCACCGGAAGCGGCGCGCTGCCTGAAAAACATCCCTTGATTGAGGTCAAATCCACCTTCTCGATATCGGGGTGCTGCAAGATGCCGATATACATTGTCGGGACCAACGGCGCGAAGGAGGTCTTATATTTGGTAATCGCCTCCAGTAGTTGGGGCGCCTGGGGTTTGGGAACCAAAACATTTCCCCACCCAAAGTAGATGGCCAGATTCATCGACGTTGTCATGCCAAATACATGAAAAAAGGGCAGCGCTCCCAGCATGATCTCACCGGATCCGAATCCCGGGAACCAGGCGGCGAGCTGCTGGACCTGCCGGCTCAAATTGGCGTGGGTCAACATGACCCCTTTGCTCACCCCGGTGGTGCCGCCGGTGTATTGATACATGGCGACATCTTCAAATGAGAGTTCAACATTGACAGGAGCCGGTTGGGTTTGCGCCAGAAGAGGTTTCCAACGGTAAAGGTCATTGGCCGGCTTCACTTTGGCGGCCAGCTTCTTCCTTTTGGCCACCAGAGGAAAGAGCAGGTTTTTGGGAAATGGCAGATAATCGCCGATACTGGTGTAGATGATCTGCTTAATTTGGGTTTTTGGCCGCAGATCGATCATGCGATTGCCCAACAGGTCCAAAGTGATCAGAACCTTTGCCCCTGAATCGCTGAATTGATGCTCCAACTCCCGATCCGAGTAAAGCGGATTGTTCATCACGGCAATCGCACCGATGCGCAGGATGGCATAGTAGGCGGCCACACATGGAATCATGTTGGGCAGCAGGATGGCCACAGCGTCTCCTTTGCGGACGCCGAATTTATGTAGACAGGTGGCGAATCGGTCTACCATATCGCTTAATTCCTGAAATGAGGTTTCATAACCTTGAAAATTCAAGGCCATTTTTCCGGGAAATTGCTCGCAAGAGCTTTTCAGAAAATCAGGGATACATTTGGTTTCGTAGGATAGGTCTCCGGCAACACCGGAATGATAGTGTTTCAGCCATGGCCTGTCATCTTCGGTTATGGTTGTGGCCACTTTTACCTCCTCTTGAGAAATGGTGATATCAGCAATGTTGACATACTTCTATATTTAGATTGATATGGTGATATTTGTCAAGAAATTCATTGGGTTGTTTCCTTGACAGGATGCAGTGCGCCAGTGGTTGGGTTAGATCCGCCACGGTCAGATAACTTTAATAATGATGGTATGTTCGGCAGATGCCTGGAGCGGTATACCGGCCCTATCAGGCAACCTTTTCCGGGCGTTGGCATTGCGGCTGTCAAACCATCAAATTCTCCTTGACACGTTGAAGGGGGGTTGTTAATGAATGAACATTCATTCAATCTTTTTTGGTCCATCCTCACAGGTGAAAAGGAAAGGAAAAATGAACGCCGTATTGCACCCACCCGCATATGGACATTTTTTGTCGATCCCGGCAACCGTGATCTACACGGTTATCCCTATTGTAGGCGTCGCTCTTTTTGGGTATTTGATTTACAACAGGATGAAACCTTTACTAAAAGCAGCGCCGGACCATCGATTCGACGATCTGGCGGCACGCCTGCGCAAGTCGATTACAATTTGGCTGCTTCAGAAACGGCAACCCCGCTATATGGTGGCCGGGGTCCTGCATATTCTGCTTTTTGCCGGTTTTCTGCTATTGGGGTTGCGATCCCTTGAATTGATATTTGTGGGCATTATCCCCGGCTTCACCCTTCCCGGTATGGATGGCAAGCTGGGGCATATGTACAGCATCATCCGTTCATTTGCAGCCACATGGGTTTTAGCCGTGGCCCTGATCGCCATGGTGCGCCGCGGCATCATCCAGCCGGCGCGTTATGCCGTGCCGGCCAAATACGGCCGAGCCCACACCGGCGAGGCGGTATTTGTACTGTGCATGATTTCAACCCTGGTCATCAGCGAGAGTCTGTTTGAGGGGGCGCTGGTGGCCGCCCAAATCCAAAATGGTCTGCCCGCCGATGATCTGGCGCCCATGACGTTGGTCTGGGGTTTCAATCTTTTGCTCTCTGATGCTTCCGGAACTACGCTCCAGTGGCTTCATTGGGTATCCTACGGCATCCATGAAGTCACCTTTTTCACCTTCCTATGTTTTTTACCATTGGGCAAACACTTTCATGTGGTGACCTCTCTGTTCAATGTCTTTTTCATGCGGGTCAAGCGTGGAAATATCAAACCGGTGCGCCATGGGGTTACCGACGACCAATTGGATGATCTTGAAAGCTTTGGCGTCAAGCGATTGGAGGATTTCACCTGGAAGCACCTTCTCGATTTCTATTCCTGTGCCGATTGTGGTCGCTGTTCGGATAATTGTCCTGCCAATGCGGCCGGGCGGCCGTTGTCGCCCAGGTTTATATCCATCAAGGGACGCGATCTGGCATTCAGCCAATATCCGATCGACCCGCGTAAGGCGGCTTCCAATGGCCACCCCCTTATAGGCGGCATCTATGAAGCGGATGAGGTGTGGTCCTGTACAACCTGCGGTGCATGTGAGCAAGAGTGTCCTCTGGGGATCGAGTATATCGATAAGATCGTTGATTTACGACGCGGAATGGTGGATGATGGCGATGTACCCCAATCCCTGCAAAAACCCCTTCGAGCGATGGAAAAACGCGGCAATCCCTGGGGGAAATTGGAAAAGAAGCGCGCCGACTGGATCAAAGAGCTGGATGAAGAGATCTCCGTCAAGGTGGTGGACGGTAAAAAGACCGACGCTGAGCTGCTCTACTTTGTAGACAGCATTACCTCTTTTGATGACCGAATGCAGTCCATCGGCCGGGCCACGGCCACTGTGCTGCACAAAACCAATGTGGATTTCGGCATATTGGGTAAAAAGGAAAAAGACAGCGGCCATGAAGTGCGGCGATTTGGAGAAGAGATGCTTTATCAGGATCTGAGAGAAAAAAACACCGACGCCATTCTCTCCTCCGGTGCATCCGGAATCGTGACAGCCGACCCCCACGCCTTTAACGCCTTGAAAAATGATTTTGACGGAATTCCGCCGGTCGAGCACATCAGCCAATTTCTGGCCAGGCAGAACCGCCGGGGGGCGCTGAAATTCAAACCGCTCAATGGCAGTGGCAAGGTCTACACTTACCACGATCCCTGTTATCTGGGCCGCCACAACCAGATCTACGACGACCCCAGATCGGTTCTGGATGCCATTGACGGGTTAAAGCGGGTGGAGATGCAGCGCAGCCGGGATCGAAGCTTCTGCTGCGGCGGCGGCGGTTTGATGCTGTTCTATGAACCGGAGGAAGAGGAACGTATGGGGGTATTGCGCGTCAAAATGGCGGCGCAAGCCGGTGCCAATGTGATTGTCACCGCCTGCCCTTTCTGCCTGGTGAACATGGAAGATGCCATAAAGGTGGCAGGGCTCGAGGGGCAGATGGAGGCCATCGATCTGGTTGAACTGGTCGCGGCACAGCTTGAATAGTAAGAATTGATTTAAGATAATACGCTAACAGCTGAAGGCCGGGAGCCATCAGCCTATAGTCAACATAGGAGGATTTATGGAAATCTTAGTTTGCGTTAAACGGGTTCCGGACACTGCCGAAAATGAGATCGAGATCAAGCCGGACGGAACCGGGATCGAAGAGGACGATTTGGTCTATTCGGTCAACGAATGGGATAACTACGCCGTGGAAGAGGCCATCCAGATTCGCGATAAAGTGGGCGGCACAGTGACCGTGGTCACCGTGGGTGACGAGGAGGCCGAAGAGGTGCTGCGACGGGAAATGGCCATGGGCGCCGATAAAGGCGTTCTCCTTTCCGATGATGCCTTTGAGGGATCTGACGGCCGCGGCATCGCTTCCATATTAAAAGCGGAGATCGAAAAGGGACAGTACGATCTGGTGCTCACCGGAGCCCTTGCAGATGACGGGGCCGGACAGGTGGGCGGCATGCTGGCGGCCATGCTCGATTGGCCTTATGCCTCGGTGGTCAATTCCATCGAAACCCTGGACGACGGGAAAATTAAGATCGGTCGTGAAATTGAAGGCGGCAACCAGGAGATGAACGAAATCGAACTGCCCTGTGTGCTCTCCATTCAAACCGGTATCAATG
>JASFKE010000338.1:0-5356 GCA_050118795.1 Desulfobacteraceae bacterium
ATTCAGGTCGGTGGCGGAATAGTCCCTGTCGCCATCGTGGCACGCTCCCTGGGTATCCCCATGATTATTGCAGCGCAGGACGAGCTGCTGAACATGCCCTTTGAGACACATGTGCTGATGGACGCCGATATCGGCAACATCTATATCGATCCCTCGGAAAGCATCCGCCGGCAGTACCACCGGCGCAGCCAGGCCCGGGACGTGGCCGCAGAACGCAAGGCGCACATGCAGGCGATGACGGCCACCCGCGACGGCCGGCGCGTCCGTTTGATGGCCAACATTAACTTGCTGAGCGAATTGGACCTGGCCCGTGAGCTCAAGGCCGAAGGCGTCGGACTCTATCGCTCGGAGTTCCCATTTTTTGTGCGATCCGATTTCCCATCCGAAGAAGAACAGCGGTGCGTGTACGAAACCCTTTTGGCGAGAAAGCCTGAAGGGCCGATCTGGATAAGGACCCTGGATGTGGGCGGAGACAAAGTGCTTCCCTACCTGGCCAGACTCCCGGAAGCCAACCCGGAACTCGGATTGCGCTCCATCCGGTTCTCACTGAGATACCGTGATATCTTTTACCAGCAGATTCGGGCCATATTGCGCGCCGGCGCAGACGCTGACGCTTTGGGGATCATGTTTCCAAGGAATAACCATTGACCAAGCGCAAAGCGATCATCATCTTTTTTGCATATCCTGCTGGTATTGAGCTGGATACTGTTTCAGGCATATTAAAAAAGAACTCTCACGACTGGTTTTGCGAAAGTTGCAGGATTCCCAATGTCCGAAATGGTCGAGAATAAAGGGTGTACAGCGGAACTAATCTTATCCCGGCACAGACGACGACCACCCATAGTACCGGTATGAAATTTAATTTATTAAGGATTACGGCTAACTTATGATTGTGGGAGGTCGTGGACAAGTTCGGCATGAAACATGCTCTGCATACCATTGTTCTCTTTCTTGAAAAAATTGCACTTTTATTAAGGAGAGAACAAAATGGAATTCAAAAACCCGGACATTAATATTTTATATGTGCTGGTAAAGGCTTGGAGCCGTTCAGGCACCTTCGGTCCTTTTGACGTGAAAATTATCCACACTGAGTTCTCCGATATACCCGATGTAAGTATTACGGCTGGGCTGATGTCTCTCCTGAAAAATGGATTGATATATTTGCACGACGGCGGCCAAAAAATCTTCCTGACTTCTTATGGGGTGGAAAAGATAAAACAATTGTTGCCGATTGCAGCGTAAGCGCCTTTACAGGCGGCAAGAGCTCCAAATCGATCACGATGTTGCTCATGGATTCATCGGCTTAGAGTGTCATGTTTTTCTATTTAGCAGATAGGCCACAGTCTCGTAGGGAAAGCACATCATGGGACTTTTTAACCTGGATAAAATTTTCAGACCCGGATCCATCGCCGTGATCGGCGCCGGGGAAAAGCCGGGCACCATCGGCCGGGCGCTCATGCACAATCTGACCAGCGGCGGGTTTGATGGTGATCTGTGGCCCGTCAATCCCAACTATGCCGAGATCTTCGGTTTAAAAGCCAATCGGACCATTGGAGAGATCGGCGGCCCCGTAGATCTGGCGATCATCGCCACCCCCATTGCCACGGTGCCCGACATTGTCGCCGCCTGCAGCGCCCAAAAGGTGGGCGGGGCGATCGTCATCTCCGCCGGAGGCAAAGAAACCGGCACCAAGGGCAGGGCCATTGAAGAACGCATTCACAGCGAAGCGCGCAAGGGCGGCCTGCGCATTGTGGGGCCCAACTGCCTGGGGATCATCTGTCCGGCCCGCAAGCTCAATGCCAGCTTTGCCGCCGATATGCCCAATGCCGGCAAGCTGGCCTTTGTCTCCCAAAGCGGCGCCATCTGCACCGCCATACTCGATCTGGCCTTCAAGGAGCAGATCGGCTTCAGCCACTTTGTCAGCATCGGCTCCATGCTGGATGTGGATTTCGGCGACCTGATCGATTACCTTGGCTATGAAAGTGGTGTAAGTAGCATCTTGCTTTACATCGAAAATCTGACCAACATCCGTAAATTCATGAGCGCGGCACGGGCCGTTTCCCGTATCAAGCCCATTGTGGTCCTCAAGGCCGGGAGCAGTGCGGCAGGCGCCCGTGCGGCGGCCTCGCACACCGGTGCCATGGCCGGCGAAGATGCGGTTTACGACGCGGCCTTCAATCGAGCCGGGGTTGTGCGCGTCAACACCATCGACGAGCTGTTCGACTGCGCTGAACTGATGGCCAAACAGCCCCGGCCCCGCGGCCCCCGGCTGGCCATCATCACCAACGGCGGCGGCCCGGGAGTCATGGCCACCGACGCCCTGGCGCGACACGACCTGGAACCGACGCCCCTGGACGACCAGACTTTAGAGGCCCTTGACCAGGTGCTGCCCCAATTCTGGAGCCGCAACAACCCCATCGACATACTGGGCGACGCTTCACCCCAGCGATACGCCCAAGTGCTTGAGATCTGCGCCCAATGCAAAAGCATGGACGGCGTACTGGTCATGCTGGCCCCCCAGGCGCTGACCGATCCAGCGGCTGTGGCCCGGGAGCTGGTTGCTCTCTTGAAAGATAAAAAGCATCCGATCTTTACATCCTGGATGGGCGGCCGGGACGTTGGTCCGGCCATGGAACTGCTCAACCAGGCCGGCATACCCACTTACGAAACCCCCGAGCGGGCCATCGGGGCCTTTGTCCATATGGCCCGCTACGCCCGCAATCTGGAAATGGCCCTGGAAGTGCCGCCCAGGCTGACACGGCATCTTACGGTGAACCTTGAACAGGCCCACACCCTGATTCAAAATGGGCTGAAACAGACCAACGGATTTTTAACCGAAACCGACTCCAAGGCTATTCTGGACGCCTACGGCATTCGCGTTAATCCCACCGAGTCGGCCGCCGATAAGGATGCGGCCGTGCATCAGGCCGAAAAGATGGGCTATCCTGTGGCCATGAAGGTTGTTTCGCCCGACATCACCCATAAGACCGAGGCCAACGGTGTTCAGCTGGATTTGCGCAGCGCCGCAGATGTGCGACGTGCTTATCAGGCCATCATGGATGGGGCCCGGGCCTACAAGCCTGATGCCAAAATCCGCGGTGTGGCCCTGCAGCCCTATATCGACCGGCCGGATTATGAAATTTTGCTGGGCGCCAAGCACGATGACAATTTCGGCCCCGTGATCTTGTTCGGATCGGGGGGCATTTTTACAGAAGTGGTCAAAGACCGGGCCATCGCCCTGCCACCATTGAACCAGCTGCTGGTCAAACGGCTTATGGAGGAGACGCGTATCTACCGCCTGCTGCACGGCTATCGCAACCGGCCGCCGGTGGACCTTGACCAGCTCACTGAGATGATCATGCGCCTGGCCCAGCTGGTCATTGATTTTCCGCAGATCGCCGAACTCGACTTAAATCCTGTTGTAGTTAAAAACGGCCGTCTACAGGCTGTGGATGCACGCATCCTGCTGCGGCCCAGCGCGGCGGCTTCTCCCATGCACCTGGTCATCAGTGCCTATCCGGCACAATATGAAACCGCCCAAGAAACCCGCAGCGGCCTCAAAATTCTGATTCGTCCCATCCGGCCCGAAGATGCTGTGCTGGTTACGGAACTTTTCAAGACCCTTTCACCCACTACCATTTACTACCGCTTTTTTCGCTACATGAAATCGCTGACGCCGGAGATGCTCGCACGTCTGACACAGATCGATTATGATCGTGAAATGGCCTTGGTAGCCATTGATCAAAACGTAGACCAGGAAAGGATGCTGGGGGCCGCCCGTATCATAGCCGATCCAGATGGCCGAAAAGCCGAGTTTTCTGTGCTGGTGGGCGATCCCTGGCAGGGAAAGGGCATTGGCGCTAAGCTGCTGGAACAGCTTCTGCAAATCGCCCGGCAGCGGAACATTGAACACATTTGGGGCTGTGTGCTCGAAGAGAACGTCACCATGCTGCGTTTGGGAAAAAAAGTGGGTTTTACAGCGCTCTTTAACCGTGAGGAAGGTGTTTATGATTTAACCATCGATCTGCCCACCGCCGAACAAGAGGCGTGGTGAGCAGAAATGGACATAAAAAAAGACTTTAGCCAAAAAGTAGAACAAAATGAAGGCCTTAAATAAGATTCATGATGAGTTCGATCCCATCGGAAGAAAAGGTTAACCACCAGCCGAAGATACCAAAAATAATTCCAATTCTGCCTTTGCGCAATACCGTTGCGGTTCCATTCATGATCGTGCCGCTGGCAGTGGGGATTGCCCGTTCCATCAAACTAAACTGGTTGAAGATGGCCTGCAAGGCGACCATCTGATCGGGCTGTTGACGGGTAAAGATCCCGATGAGAAAAAGCCCATGCCCGGCCAGATCTACGAAGTGGGCACGGTGGCCAAGATACACAGGTATGCCGGCCGAGGCCAGAAAAGAGGCTGAGCGGGAAGTCAAACGCATGGCCGCCATGCCCACCCACGCGGCCGAGTATTCGGTGATCAAAACTTATCTGGATTGGCTGCTGGAACGGACCGGCACCCGCAATCCGGTTTTCATGCTGGATGAAGTCGACAAAATTGGAAGCGATTGGCGCGGCGATCCCAGCAGTGCTTTGCTGGAAGTTCTCGATCCGGCCCAGAATCACGCTTTTCGCGATTACTACTTGGATGTTGATTTTGATTTAAGCGATGTGATGTTCATCACAACGGCCAACCAGGTGGAGACCATCCCCGCGCCCTTGCGCGACCGCATGGAAACAATTTCCCTCTAAGTTTGCACAGGCCGGAGTATTTCCGGTTGATTAACTTATTTCACACGGACGTTTATTCGGCAATCGAGTGATTCTCTTAACAAAGGATGACCATTCCATAAAGGTGTCCCGGCACCATTCCCACACATTGCCGATCATATCGTACAACCCCAGCACATTAGGCAGGTATTGCAGCACCATCGATGACTTTGTGGATGATGTTTAACTGCCGCTCTTTTTTGGCGACATACATCAACTGGTCGGCAGCACAGATCATCTCGCTCACGCTGCTGGGGAAAGATAAAAAAGTGGCCGCCCCAATACTGATCGTTACGGGCCAATTCTTGTTGCGCATCAGCTCAGAGATGCTCTGTTGAAGCTTTTGACTCACTTTGTACGAGGCCATTGGGGTGGAATCGACCAATAAAACACAAAACTCGTCACCACCCAAACGCGCCAAGATATCGATTTCACGAATATGCTTTTTAATGTGCTGTGCCACCAAACGCAACAATTCGTCTCCCACATAATGGCCGAGATCGTCGTTGACACATTTAAAATTATCTAAGTCCATATAGAGAATAGATAACGAATAATTATAACGTCGCGCCCTTTTTATTTCCCT
>JASFKE010000339.1:0-5341 GCA_050118795.1 Desulfobacteraceae bacterium
ATATCACTTTGTCCGGAACGAGCACCCTTTCGGGCGATGTGGTGATTGAACAGGGCGGTCAAGTGACCCTTGCCCTGGAAGATGACGCCCAATGGACCGCCACCGGGGAATCCTATGTAACATCTTTAGATGGCGTAGTAATCTCCGGTAGCACGGCCAAAAATGTGGACAGTACCGACACCATCTATTACGAAAGTGCCACGGACAGCAGTGGCAATGACCTGAGCGGCACCTACGACCTGTCCGCAGGAGGCACCCTGGTCCTGGTGGAAGAGTAATCGTGTCAGCAGCCTGCTAATGGATAATTAAAATGGGGTGAGAGCCACGGCAATAAGATTGTCGAACCTACGGCCATGTGGCCCTCACCCCATATATCACTACTTTCCAACGGTAGTGCCGACATCCGGCACCAGGGTCCACATCCAGTTAGACGATGTCGGAGGTCAGGTCTCCCTCTTCCGGGTCCGATGCCGTTGCTTCAGGGTCGGGAAGCACCAGGGTATCTCCCACTTCTATTTCGATTTGCGGCTGCCCGGCCAAGGCGATGGTTGGAGGCTGATTTGCGCCCTCACACCCGGGCTGATCTCCTTCACTGGCCCGCTCCAGCATGGCATAAACAGCCTTCATCTGCGGTCCATGCTTCGTCGGGTAAGTGTCACGGGTACCCGGAAGATACCCCCACCAGTCAAAGCACCCCCTGGGGTTCATGGTCTGAACTTTTTGGGCCTGGGGGTATAGGATGATCAGGTTATTGGTGTCAGCCCATTCATTGTATCCGGCATATTTGACATATTGCAGGCCAAATGGGTTGGAAGCATCGTCCGGAGAAAAGTCAGATGCTTCGGGGTTTCGATTGTATACCTGCTTGCATCCGTGAAAAACCACATGGATCCTGCACGGCTGCCCATCCAGGCATGTTTTGGGCGGTTTGGTACCAATCATCCACCCAATCGGTCACTTCGGGCTTGACCGTAATATCCTGCTTACATCTCTTCACTCCTTTGTTTTGGTGATCAGTAACTGCATTGCGCAATTATCCCTATAGCTGCAAAAAAACGATGGTAGAACGGATTACAGATGCCCAAAATTGACTCAATCAAAAAAACTATGGTACTACATTAAATAGGCGCGTAAAAAGTCAAAATTTGAAAAATCGAGCACATAGTAGTGCTGTCCGAGGCATTAGACACAATATGTTGTGGTTGAAAACTTTTCAACTGACTTTTTACGAGAACATCAAATTTAACAGCGCCACTTTAATATGTGGCCATGCTTTTCGATAACTGATGAACTGTTCATTTTTCCTACACTGTGCACATCTCCATCTCAAGCGACAATCGATGCGCGTAAAAGCTTGAACCTTTCACTCCAATAAGATCTGCATTTCACACGAACATGTAATGCCAGTAAAATTCAAATTGACTGGGCTGGTAATTGCAAACTGGACCTGTGGTATCAATTTAGATCCATGCCAGGCGATCTGTTAAAATCAGCCCGGAAGATGCAAAGGCAGAGGAAGGAGATGATGGGTATCCCAACTATGGAAACGCTGGTGAAAGCATTGCTTGACGGTGATCAAGCCGGGGCATTGGCCCAAGTGAAAAACCTGCGTGACGACGGTGTCGAACGTGAGCGGATCATCACCCAAGGGGTTGAAAAGGCAATGGCCCGCTTGGACGCCAAATGCACCGTAGAGCAGTTCAATTTGCTGGAAATCATGCTCTCCGGACGCGCGGTGATGGGGGTTGTCAAAGAACTCTATCCGCCTACGAACTCTGCGCCCCGGACGAAGGCCACAATCGTGGTGGGAGCCCTTGAGGGGGATGTCCACGACCTCGGAAAGAACGTTCTCAAAGGCGTCTTGACCGCAAGCGGGTATCGGGTCGTGGACTGCGGCAAAGATTGTCCTGTGGTGAAGATGATCGATGCCGCAGAGCGGGAGGAGGCTTTGGCCGTCTCGGTCAGCGGCTTGATTACCACCGTGATTCCCCAAGTGCGCACCTTGAAAAGCCAAATGGTCGAAAGGGGACTCGGGCATGTCAGGGTGATGGCGGGCGGAGCCGCATTGAAACAAGGTTCTCCCGAAATTTTGAACGTCGATTTCGTAGGTGACACCGCTTTCGACGGCCTGCACTATCTCGATGAAATCACGGGAGGTGAACAATGAACAGCATGGAACGCATCAGGGCGGCCCTCGGTTTTGAGGCGCCGGACCGCGTGCCGGTGATCGCCCAGGTTTTTGGTCATGCGGCGGTGCTGTCCGGGATCTGTCTGCGTGACTACATCCGGGACGGCGAGCTGCTGGCGCGGTGCCAGATACAGGCCCTGCAACACTATGGTTATGATACTGTCTTTGCCTTGATGGACACGAGCGTTGAGACGGAGGCTGTGGGCTCAATCTTAACCTACCCGCAAGACCGCTACCCCCATGTCAAATCCTATGCGCTTTCGGACGCCGGGAACCTGGAGGGGCTTTCGGTGCCCGATCCGCACCAGGCCGGGCGGATGCCGGAACTGCTGAAGGCGGCAAGGATTCTGCGGCGGGAGGTTGGCGATGACGTGCTGGTGGTCGGCTGTGTGTTAGGCCCCATGACCGCGGCCATCCAATTGCTGGGCATGGAAACGGCGCTCTATCTGGCCATCGATCACCCTGAGCAATTCGCCCGTCTGCTCGATTTTTCCGTCGAGGTGGCCGTCCGGTTTGCAGCCGCGCAGATTGAGGCAGGCGCCCATCTGCCGATCGTTTTCGACCCCTGTGGCTCACCGGCGGTCATTCCGCCGCAATTCTTCCGTGAATTTGAACTGCCCTGTCTCCAGAAGGTCTTTACGGCGCTCAAAGAGGCGGGGGCCGCCGCGAGTTGGCTCCATATTGCGGGACCGGTTGTGCCCATATTGCCCCTCTACCCCCGGTGCGGGGTGGAGATCGCCAATTTCGATTACTGTGTCAGTGCCCGGCAGGCCCTGCAGGCGCTCCCCCATACCTGTCTGGACGGCAACATCAAGCCGCTCTCCTTTATCGAGGCAACACCGGAAGTTATCGCCGAAGCGTCCCGCCGCTTGCTGGATGCTTTTGCGTCTCGCGGCGGCTTTATCCTCTCGTCCGGTTGCGAAATTCCACCGGAGGCGAAACCGGAAAATGTGGCGGCCATGGTTTCCGCGGCACACAGGAGGTGATCTGTTGCCGACATTGATCGTAAATGGGCAAGAAAGGCAACGTCGTATCCCCTTCGAGGCCGGCCGATCCCTGCGCGACATCCTGGATGCGACCGATCTTCGGGTTCGGTCCGGCTGCGGGGGCATAGGCGCTTGCGGTCTTTGCCGCCTGCGCATCGACGCAGGTCAAGGGGGTGCGCCAACGGACAATGAAAAGGTCTATTTGGACACCGAGGAACTCGATCGGGGGATTCGCCTGGCGTGTCAGGTTCTGCCGACCCGGGACCTGCAAATCACCATCCTGGCGCCGGCCCCGAAATCCCGCTGGAGAAGTCTTCCCGAGGACCCAGGGCAGCCCATGGAGCAAAACTGTGATTCCCCCTGGAAAGACCTCTCCCTGGCAGTGAGCAGGCCGTGCGGTGTGGCGGTGGATCTGGGGACGTCGCACATCACTCTTTCCTTATACGAACTTGCCGGCGGCAAATGGCTGGCGGCGCGGCGCGGCCCGAACCCTCAGAAGCGCTATGGCTCGGATGTGATGACGCGGCTGGTGGCCGCATCGGATTCCGCCCAGCGGGCCCGTGCCATGAGTCGACAGGTTGTCGAGGCGATCGGCGAGGCGTTGTTCGATATCGCTGCAAGGGAGGGGATCAACATCGAACGGATTGTGCGGCTTGTCGTGGTGGGCAACACCGCCATGCTTGCGCTGCTGTCGGGGCACAATTACGACCTTCTGCTTCAGCCCCGCCATTGGATGCGTCCTGTGGATTGTTTGCCGGACCGCACGGATCTCTGGGCTCTGCCCCTGGGCATCCATCCCCGTGCGGGGATTGAGCTCATCGCGCCTTTGGCGGGTTTTGTGGGCTCTGATCTGCTTGCCGGGGTGGTGAGCACCCATTTGACTGAAGAGGGACCCGGTGGTCTGTTGATTGATTTTGGCACCAACTCCGAGATGGCCTTATGGGATGGACAGGTGCTCAGGATCACTTCGGCGGCGGGAGGACCTGCTTTCGAGGGCAGCGGCATCAGTTGCGGGGCGCCGGCGGACCCTGGGGCGATCTATCGTGTTAATTTCCGGCGTGTTAATTCCCGGCGTGTTAATCCCCGGCGTGTCGACTCCCGGAATGAGGAGCTCGATTTTGCCGTCATCAGCGATAGTCAGCCGCGTGGGCTCTGCGGCTCAGGTCTGGTGGACCTCATTGCCGGTCTCGTCAGATCGGGCAGCCTGATCAGCAAGGGGCAGTTTGCACCCGATGTCGGCCGGGATGGGTTTGTCATCGCCCGTGGCGAGCGGACAATGGTCCTGACAAAACGCGATGTGGATCTGTTTCAGCAGGCAAAAGCGGCAGTCGGCACGGGCATACAGGTTCTGTTGACCCAGGCGTCGATGGGATACAACGACTTGAGCCGAATCTATGTCGGCGGATCTTTCGGACGCTTTCTGGATGTGGCCAATGCCCAGCAAATCGGGCTTCTGCCCGTGATTCCACCGGAACGTGTCGACCTGTGCGGTAACACAGCCCTGGCCGGCTGTGCACAGGCCCTGCTGTCGTCTGTTGCGGTTCGGCGGTTAAAGGAGCTCAGGGACCGGACAAGGATCATCAACCTGTCTCACCTGCCCGATTTTGATGATCTGTTTTTGTCAAATCTGTATCTCCGGCCGATGCCGGAAGCGTGAGTCATGGAAAGTTCATTGACGGGTCAGCACCACTATTTTGAGGCATTTATCAAAGCCGCCCAGTACCTTGCAGGCCTGACCGCCCAACAGGAGATCTGGAACGAGACGGAAAAGGTGCTGGTCAACTTCTTCGGCGCAGATGTGGGCGGTGTGGAAGAACGGCGGGCAAACGCGGAAGCCGCCGGACGGCGCTGGATCTTCTCCCAACGGTATTCGGGCCGGACAGACCTGGCGTTACAGAGCCGTGAGGCGATTGCCGAGGTGCTGGAGAGTGGCTTTCTCTCGACGCGGATCATCTTCACCCCCGAGCCGCTCTCCATCGCATGCTTGCCCATCTTCCGGAAAAGCCAGGTCGTGGCCGTGATGGTGGTGGGCCATGGCACGCCCGAACCGCTTCCGGGGGAACTGCTCAATCTCTATCTCGCTGTGGCCGGGCTGGTCGGAACGACGGTTGAACGATTGGCATCGGTGCGGGAATTGTTAAGACATCGCCGGCAGCTTCAACAGGAA
>JASFKE010000340.1:0-5332 GCA_050118795.1 Desulfobacteraceae bacterium
ATGCCGAGATATCCCGCAATCGTGCAGAGATGAAAAATATCCGCTCTGATCGCGATCAGGCCGTAGAAGCCAAAGCCAAAGCGCAGCAGGATGCGGCCGTAGCAGGCGCAAAGCTGGATGCTGCCAATGAGCGGTTGGAGGATTGGAAGGTCATCGTACAGGATTTGAAAACACAACTTTCTGCAACCAATTTACAAGAGGGTAAAGCTGCAGACACGGAGTTGACGGCGTATTTTCAGCAAGACATTGAGGCCGAAGACCTGTCAGGGTGAAAAAAAGCGCCCGGCGCTATATAAAAACGTTGATTTCAAATGGCCACACATACACCAATGTCGCAAAAAAGCTCAATGATGACGCATATCCGACTTTGGACGAAAAATCCCTGTGGACGTGGCAAGCTGTTAAGAAATATGCCAAATCAGGGTGAAACCCACGATCGCATCCGACCTTGTTTTGATTATCAACCCTTAAGCGGGCAGATTAAAGTCCAACAGGGGCTTGGAAAAAAGGGCGTACTTGCCGCCGGGATATCGAAAATGCCCTCTGGCTATCAGCAAGCACCGAGGCTGACGCCACTATCCGCCAAACACCCATATAAATAGCAAATATCCTTAAACCCCTTCAGGGGTTTGGGGATCCGCGCCGCAGGCCGGCTGTCCGGTCCGACCCCGGTGCGCCAACAAGGCCGCGCCATAAAAAACCGGGTTGTCCGCTGATCTGTAGCGGTCTACCCGGTTTTCATCCCCGCGCGGCCCAATAAGCGCACCCATAAGGCCGGTAAAGCGGGCCGCAGGCGCACCGGAGTAGCCTTTTGCTGGTATTTAGCAATAGGCGACAACTTCCTGGCAGTGGTGCGCCCCAAATTACCGAAAGGGTGAAAATAGTCCGCTACCTGCTCGATGACAGTAATTAATCATGGAAGATATCTTTTTCGGCCACAGGTATAGCAAATAACCTCACCAAAAGTACCAATTATTGGGTGGACACTACTTCGATTCCTCTACAACGGCCTGCTCGGCGGGTACACCTATTTGAATTTTAGCCCCAAATAACACCGATGTGATCAACTCTATCAGAAGCCCGTAAACCATGCCCAGTACAATTGTAATAGTGAATATGGCGGCCTTGCTGAATTCGGGATATTCCGGGGCCATCAGGCCGCTGAATGCCAAAGGCAAACTGAACACCAGACCCATTGCAAGCCCGTGCAGGGCCCAATGTCCTAGATAGGCATAGCTGACCCCAATGGCCAACCCTATGAGTGTTCGACTCAAGATGATCTGGACCGCTGCCGGCCAGGCAAGGGGCAATGAACCGGCAGACGCTAAACCAAAACACACGAAACCAAAAAGCACCCCTGACAATGTCGCAATGATAATACGCTTTGTTTTCTGCATACCTTCCTCCAGTTTTCTCTTTTTTTTAAAATTAAGATCACTTTTCCCGGGAGACAGAAAAACAAAGTCAAATTTTAAAATCTATATGATAGGCATTTCTATTAGGGCCGGGAACCCAACGCAATGACCAGCGCTGCAATGCGCACTTTGCTGGACGCTTTCTTTATCACTGGGCTCAATTGAAATGGCCGCTTATCAATCAGTAGGTGTAAAACCTTTCAACCTGTTTATAGCTGTCATCGACAAAGCTTTTAAAATCATCGCGACCGGTCTTGTAAGCTTCGACCCAATTTTCAATGGCTTTGCGACCTTCGGCCGGTAGCCAATTGGCCTGGTCAATGACGGTGTTCGCAATACGCTCGAACTGGTCTTGGAGCAATGCCAAAGCCTGATAAGAGTTGTTAAAAGAAGATTGGTTAAATTCAATAATTTGTTTTGTCAATTGTTTTTGCACCATTGCGGTCTCTCCTTATTTGTTAAGTGTTTTGCTTACTTTGTTAAGTGTTTTGCTTACTTTGTTTCTTGAACAGGCTTTGTTTCTTGAACAGGCGCGGCTTTTTTGGTTTTGGCAGGTGCAGCGGCCTTTATCTCTTGAACAAGGTACTTTTCAAGGCCGGCAAAGCTTTCCTCCACATAAGTTTTATAGCGATCACTCTCATTCTTACAGGTGCTTACCCAATCTAAGATAGCTTGGCGACTTTCATCAGGAATCCAGCTTGACTGGTTAAACATCGTGTCCACAGTCAAGTCGGTTTGATCTTGTAAGATTGACCAAACATCAAACCAGCTGGACAAAGCACCTTTTTGAAAATCAAACGTTTGTTTTGTTATTTGGTGAGCTTCCATCATTTTCCTCCTTAAAAAATGCAAGATTGATGCGTTGCAACACTTCGATATAATTATTCCCGCCATTAATACTACTGTCATTAATAGCTTTGTCAATAGACAAAATGATGCAATGCAACATTTTTCTAATCCTTAGTGCAAGAAAAATCGGCCACCTCTTTTAGGCCAACAAACGTGTCTCTTGATTATTTAAGTTATCTTGCTATATTTTATACTGTATTTCATAACATACTTTCATATATATGAAATACATTATGGGGGATTAAAAATATTGGCCGGGCCGGGGATCACACACGACCAGGTTGCCGACGCCGCTGACAATATCATTGCCGCCGGCGACAGACCCACAATTCACAGCATTCGCGCTACGCTGGGTATTTGAACCGAAAAGCCTTCTCCAAATTCCATGGTCAGCTTTTTGAAAAGTGCCTCTATAACAGCCTTTTCATATTCAGCCCTTGATTCTCCAGCCTGCTCATACCCGACGATCAGCATGCCAACTCGCCAATAGGCTTTCACCATGTATAATCGGCATTATTTAGGGATATCCACTGATGTTCAGATACTTCAGATTCAATTGATCATATGCTTATCGGGCAGGCTTTACTTCAAAGCGGTTTTCCTTAAGGTCCAAAAACTCTTCCCTATCTTGATATTTCAAGTCAAAGAAGAGGCCATGCGCCATTTTGTTTTTTCTAAATGCCTCTACGGCTGATTGCCCAGATCAGGGAGCGTGCGGCGAACCGCTTGTGGCAAATGCTTGCGGATCTACCCACAAGCGAACAACGAGAACGTCTTAAAACTTTGTTCAAGGTTCCAAACGGCCTTCGCCAGAGCGCATTAGACCGATTAAGACGCGGTCCCACACGGGTCAGCGGTCCGGCATTAAATCGTGCACTGCAGCGTTACGAAGAAATTCGATTGTTTGGAATTAAACAGATAGATATCTCGCATATCCCGCCGGCTCGAGTAAGGATGTTGGCCCGATACGCCGCTACTGCATGGGCGCCCGTTATTGAGAGGATTGCGATACCGCGACGACCGATAACGCAGTCCAAAAACATTATCTTAAAGCCTATAGATGCAATAATGAATCGTTAGGGCCTACCAACCCAAAGATATCAAAGCCAAAAACCGATTTGTCGATCTGATCCGTAAATGAATCAATCATTGTGATTAAAATATCAGCGGTTTATTTAGATACCGATCCACAAATGCATCATAAATTTCCCCATGCCGACCGGTTAAGAAAACAACTATCCGACATTACAGTAAATATGATATTCCTGCAGCTTTTGCACGATACTTGCAGATATCTCCATGTAAATTCACTATCCACCATAGCAGTTATATGCTGTGTGAACCGAGGAGGGCACATGAGCGGTAGAATTACCAATGCATCGTTGCATGAGTTGCGAAACTCTGTTTTGGCCAAAGGCTTTGTCAGTGCCAATGCCTGTTACGTTGACAGGGCCCAGGGCGCCACCATCGTAGATGTTGAAGGCCGTGAATATATTGATTTCGTTGGCGGTATTGCCACAATGAATGTGGGGCACTCACATCCGAAAATCGTCGCTGCCATCAAGGATCAGGCGGAAAAATTTACCCACACCTGTTTTATGGTGACGCCCTATGAGGCGCCGGTAAATTTGGCGCGCAAGCTGTGCGAGGCGGTCCCGGGCAATTTTCTCAAATCGGTCATGTTTGCCAACAGTGGCGCGGAAGCCGTTGAAAATGCGGTTAAAATTGCCCGCTACCAAACCCAGAAGCCGGCAATTATCGCATTTGAAAACGGTTTTCATGGCCGAACCCTGCTGGGGATGACCCTCACCAGTAAAGTCAAACCGTATAAATTCGGATTCGGCCCCTTTGCTCCGGAAGTCTACCGGATGCCGTTCGCCTACTGCTATCGGTGCCCGCTCAAACTGGATTACCCGTCATGTGATACGGCATGCGCGGATCTGCTAAACGATTTCTTTGTCTCCCATGTCGCCGCCGAGGCCACCGCAGCCATCATTGTGGAGCCGGTTCAGGGGGAGGGCGGCTTTATAGCGCCCCCCAAGGACTACATCCGGAAATTGAAAAAGATCTGCGAGGATAACCAAATCCTGTTCATCGCCGATGAGATTCAGACCGGGATGGGGCGCACCGGCAAGCTGTTCGCCATGGAGCATTTCGATGTGGCTGCAGACCTGACCACTGTGGCCAAGAGTCTGGCAGCCGGAATGCCTTTGAGTGCTGTTGTGGGAAGAAAAGAGATTATGGATGCCGTGCACGCTTCGGGCATTGGAGGGACCTACGGCGGTAACCCCGTGGCAAGTGCGGCGGCTCTGGCAGTGATGGAGGTGTTTGAAGAAGAGGACCTGCTCGACCGGGCAAAGGCATTGGGCACCCGCCTCAAAGTGCACCTGGACCAATTCAAGGATGACTACGAAATCGTTGGCGATGTCCGTGGATTGGGCCCCATGATGGCCATGGAGTTGGTAAAAGATCGTGAAACCAAGGCGCCTGCGGCAGATGAAGCCAAGGCCCTGGTTAAATACTGTCACGATCGAGGTCTTCTGGTTCTCGCTTGCGGTACATATGGCAATGTCATCCGTCTGCTGATGCCGTTGGTCCTTAGCGAAGATCAGTTGAGCAAAGGGCTCGAAATCATCAACGACGCACTGGCCGCGGTCACCCCATAGGGCGTATGGCGGTGTTGTGTATAGAAGACAATTACTTCACAGGGAGGAAAATCATGCAAAAAAAAGCGAATGGGAGTTCGAAATGGGAACCTTTGGCAATGAGCATAGCTGTGGTGATGATTTTGGCGTTCGCTTTGTGCAGCCCACTTCATGCCGCCGATAAGGTGGTTAAGATCGGGAATATTATTCCCCTTTCAGGCCCCTCGGCAACCGTTGGCCAACAGGGAAAGCAGGCGCGTGAAATGGCGGTCGAAGAGATCAATGCCGCCGGTGGGATCAAGTCTCTGGGGGGCGCAAAGCTGGAATTGATTTTCGCTGATTCCGAATCAAAACCTGAAAAAGGTGTCTCCGAGGCGGAACGGCTTATCAATACCGCCAAGGTCCATGTGCTCACCGGATGCT
>JASFKE010000341.1:0-5317 GCA_050118795.1 Desulfobacteraceae bacterium
GCCGCAGGGTGACACCGGACTGCAAGGCGTCCAAGGGATTCAGGGCGATACAGGTCCCGTTGGTGCGACGGGTGATACTGGAGCAACAGGTGATACTGGGCCGGTTGGCCCGCAAGGCCCGCAAGGGCTGCAGGGTGATACCGGGCCCCAGGGCATCCCAGGGATTCAGGGTGATACAGGTCCCGTCGGTGCGACGGGTGATACTGGAGCAACAGGTGATACTGGGCCCCAAGGGATTCAAGGCGAAACTGGACCGGCTGGCGCGACCGGCGACACTGGCCCGGTTGGGCCTCAAGGATTGCAGGGTGATACCGGGCCACAAGGTATCCAAGGTGACACGGGGCCGGTTGGTGGAAGCGACACAGAGATTCTGTATAATGACAGCGGATCGACAGACGGCGCCGCTGTTTACTACAATAAATCCAACGCTAACCTTGGCATTGGGACTTCAAATCCGCAACGGAAATTACATGTATCGGGTGTTATTCGCCTAGAACCGCAATCCGAGCCGCCTTCTGGATCAATGGGCGACTTATATGTTGATTCAGAGGGATTGCTTTTCTTCTATGACGGTACGGACTGGAGGGAAGTAACCCTGGATTGATCTCACCAGGTGTTGTCCCGCCACTGGCGGGACATTGATATTTACAGTAACTTATAAAGGAGGGAATCGTATGAACCAGCATTGCAGACAGTCTCTGTCGGTCACCATGCCCGCCTATAACGAAGAAAATAATATCGAACGAATGATTGAACGAACCGTACATGCAGTCAAAGAGATCATCGACGATTATGAGATAATTGTTGTAAACGATGGGAGTATGGACCGTACGGCCTTTATCGTACAAGATCTATCAAAAAAATATCCTCAATTAAGACTTGTCAATCATCCGACCAATCGAGGCTATGGTGCAGCCGTTTGGACAGGCTTTAAAAGCGCCCAAAAAGATCTAATTTTTCTAACCGATTCAGACAACCAGTTTGTCCTGGAGGAGTTGGCAAAACTTCTTCCGCTTCTGCAAAGAGCCGATTTGGCGACCGGTTATCGATCGCCAAGAAAAGATCCGTTCCATCGTGTCCTTTTTGGGAAGGGATGGAGCCTGGTTGTTAATCTATTCTTAGGGTATTCTGTTCGTGATGTAGATTGTGCATTTAAAGTGTTTCGACGGGGAGCGGTTGACAGCATAGACATACGATCTCATGGAGCGACCTTCAGCGCGGAACTTCTTGCTCGCATGAAACGGATGGGATACCGCTTCGCGGAATGTCCTGTCACACACCTGCCTCGAACACAAGGAGCCCCTACCGGTGCTAAACTGAGTGTTATTATCAAAGCATTCATCGAATTGGTACAGCTTCGCTGGAGGCTATGGCGTGAATGGACAGTTTACAGCCAACGCGTCAACGTATTGGAGCAATAATGAATCGGCTTTTCAAGTCAGGCGGTGATGAAAATGGATAATATGGGTTCCGGGACGAACCTATCGTTGCGATCGGTCATCTGCCTTTTATTGGTTCCTTCCTGTTTTGCTTTATGCTGTACGCTCCCGGAGTTGTTCCTTGGAAGCCCCGATATCAATGACAACAATCTTCATATCGGCCTTGCCAATGCCGTTGTTCATCAATTACTTAAATTCAACAATCCAATCGACTTCTGGATACCTGACTATATTTGTGGTTATCCTGTTTTTCACACCTATCCCCACCTTTCTTATCTGATCATTGCATTTGTTCATATTATTTCGTTTAAAATACTATCTGTCCCTTTTCTCGTACATCTGGTCTATGCGTTATGCATCACTGCTTTTCCCCTCTCAATATATGTGATGCTAAGAAAATTTGATCAGCCTTTTTTTATCGCATTGGCCGGTGCGTGGCTGGCTCCGATCATTACAAGCGGCGGTGGATACGGTCTCGAGCTGGAAAGTTATTTGTGGTTGTTTGGAGGGCTTTTTAACCAAGCCATCGGAATGGCTGTAACACCGCTGGCGCTCGGATATACCTGCAAGGCATTAGAGGGGAAACATGGTTGGTTCCCCGCAGTTCTCCTGAATATCACCACGTTTCTGTCCCATGTCATCTTCGGTTTTGTCATGCTCGCGTCGTCATTGACGATGGTCCTTATCCCATTGGATTACCAAAAGACCATGGCAAAAGCTAAACGCTTTCTGGTTCTTTTCGGCGTGGTTGGAGCCGTGATCGCCTATTTTTACTTCCCCATCCTTCTCGATAACGCATACCAGGCCGTTTCACCTTACGACAGTATTTCCAAAATTGATTCATATGGATTACAGACCGCTGTTACCCGGTTCGTAAACGGAGACCTGTTTGAAAAAGGTCGTTTCCCCATTCTATCTATTTCTGTTTTCATCGGAATGTTGGCCGCCTTCAGCGGAGAGAATAAAGGTGCCTGGTTTTTTCTCCTGGGTTTTTTTTGCTGGTTCATCTTTTATTGCGGCCGTCCGTTCCTGGGCAATATCCTGGATCTGATACCCATGATCCGATCCCTGCACCTGGAACGCCTTATTGCAGCTGTTCAGATAATGGGTGTTGGGTTGGCTGCCATTGCCATCGGTCATCTCATACACTATCTTTATCACCTGAACGGCAACTTCAAGGGAGCCGGTGCTTTGTGGCTGGTTGGCCTGATTCTTCTTGTCTTGCCGGGCCTTGTTGATCGTGGGCGATATGCGGCCGGAAGCTATTGCCAAGCCTTGGGAAACAAAAGAGAATATATCGGACACTATTCGGAGTTTAGACCGGTAGCGCAATATATTCAAAAAACGATAAAAGGACGGCTGTTTCCCGGGTCGAAAGCCGGTTGGGGATCGGAATATAAGATAGGACAAGTACCGGTCTATCTGTTTTTTATGACCCAGCCACGGCCTCCTATTTTAGGGTATATGCCGTTTACTTGGTCGCTTGCATGCGATTTCTCAAGTTATGTTTATCAATATCGCCCGGCATACTATGACCTGTTTAATGTCGAATATATCCTTGCCCCAACAGAGATTAAACCTGGTGCTTTTTTTCAGCCGATATTCTCATCGGGCCGGCACCACCTCTATAAAATAAAAACCCGGGGATATTTTCACCTTGTGGAAACCCCGGGACTTGTCTTTGCGAATAAATATACTATATGGAAATTCAATCAGTTATGGTTAAAAAGCCGCCTGCTTGAACAGGATAAATTTTTTGTTATTGATTTTAGAAGGCAGCAAGATCCTAAGGCATTTGATCTAGCAGTTTCCATGAAAGATGACAATACTTACACCGTTCGGAACAGCAGTGAGGAAAAGTCAATTATTGCTGATCCTCCTTTTGAGAGCTTATATAGCTCAACATCAAAAAACCTTGGAAAAGAGATAAGTGAAACACACAAAGATGGCGTGTATCGCTGCCGGGTGGATGTGAGTCAATCGTGCTGTCTGCTGTTCTCAATGAGTTATCATCCTGGATGGCGAGTTACGGTTGACGGTATTTCCCGAAAACCGGTGATGTTGACCCCGGGCTTAACCGGCGTTCATCTGGAGCCCGGCACGCATGATGTAAAATTTTTTTATGCCATGCCCTGGTATAAACTGCCATTATTCTTCCTGGCAGTGGTCGTAATGGGTGCGTTGATGTTTCACCTGGTTATTTCACGCCCTACGTTCGCCTCCAGATTTAAAACTAAAGTATAATGCGGTCCATATCAAAAAATGTCATGACATACCCGGGCTGGGCGTTGCGCCATCCACCGATGGAGATTGAATGTCAAAACGCAGCACAAAAGTAGTGTTCCTTATATTTATACTGGCCCTGCTGGTTCGTGTTCCCCTGTTGCCCAGGAAAGGCTATGTGGGCGATACCGCATGGTGGATCTATTGGGGCAAGCACGCTGCGGATTATGGCATCGTTGATGTTTATGACAAGGTATGGTGCAATTATCCTCCTTTATTTGTGTATGTTCTCGGCTCCATACATAAAGGCATTTCACCCTATGCGCCTGGAACTGAAACCATTGCGGGAAAAAAGATCGAACCATCCCGTTTGATCAAGGTCTGTTACAACTCTGCTTACTATCGTATTTTTTATAAACTCCCCGGAATTTTCGGAGATTTAGTTTGCGGTCTGCTCTTATTTTTATTTATTCGCAAGTTTCATGGTGAACGGTGGGCGATGGCAGTTGCCGGCCTTTTTCTATTGAATCCGGCAATTATTCAAACCTCCGCCTACTGGGGGCAAGTTGATTCTGTCTATACAGCCCTTGTTTTTTTGTGTGTCTGGGCGTTGATTGAAAAAAAGTGGCGAATACTGGGCGGGTTATTTTCCATCGCGCTTCTTATCAAACTCCAGCCGATTGTTTTATCGCCCCTTCTGTTCATAGTGACATGGCGCCAGGGTGGACGCAAAGCAATTGCCCATGCCGGCATCGCTTTTATTGCAACCTGCACGGTTCTGTTGTTCCCATTTCTGGCCCAAAACCGCATGGACAATGTTATCAAGGTCTATTCCGGTCTGGTCGACACCTACCCCAATTGGTCGTTATACGCGTTTAATTTCTGGTGGCTGATTGCAGGAGGACTGGATGCCAGGCAATTGGTTGATACCATCTATCTGGGGAATCTGATTCAGGCAAAGATATTCGGCTTTATCATGCTATCATCCGTTGTTGCCATGATATCCCTTAAAATATGGCGGCTGAAAACCATTGAAACGGAAAAAATAATAACCGCTGCTTCCGGGCTTGCTCTGGCGTTTTTCTGCCTGCCCACGCAAATCCATGAGCGGTATTTATTTATGTCCATTATTTTTCTGGCCGCACTTTTACCGTATAAAAAAGAACGAATCCTGCCCTATGGGCTCCTATCAACCGGATTTTTTATCAGTTTGGCAACCGCCATCAATACGAGCTATCCTGAATGGTCACCCTTATGGTGGCCGGATAGTATATGGATAAACGGAATAAGCATCACTGTTTCTTTGATCAATCTGTGTATCTTTTTATGGATATTAACCTTATTAATAGGTAGAGACAGATTCATCGTTCTAAGCGGCGGCTTCATTTTAACAGGAGGCATCTGTCTATGCAGTTACCAGACCCTTTCACTGGGACGGGAGCCGGTTGCTTTAACTCGATTCAAGCCAACCCGGGCGACACAGGATTGGGGAAATTTTCAGATAAATCGGTCAGTAAGCAGTGACCGGATCTGGATAGGGGACTTGCCTTTTTCTACCGGATTGGGAACCCATGCGAACAGCCGTATCACTTACTCATTGCCGCGGGGCAAATTTAAACGCCTCAGCGGATATATTGGAAAGGATGATGATGTTC